>ONQH01000108.1 GCA_900319885.1 Candidatus Avelusimicrobium ruminicola | reverse complement strand
CGCCAACCTTCTAAAAAAGTGATTTTTTCGTAATGGGTACACTGGCCTGTTTTGATACAGTTAATGACTTCCAAGTCCGATGTGTTTTGGCGTAAATCAAACCGTCCGGCTTTCAAATCTGTGGCGGATGAAGTAATACGTAAGAGAATTTTGAATAATAACTCACTGCGAATTACGCCTTTTTGCTTGAGCAGATGGGCTACTTCACTGCCGGTTTGACCCGGGTAAATACGCACGGTTACCAAAGGCCCTTTGCTAAAGAGATAGGTTTTAGCCGCCCAACATCCTGCGGCGGCTAATCCTATTAAAATAAGCAATAAGACCAGTAATTTTTTCATTTAACCAGTTTGAAGAAATGACGTTTGCCTACTTGCAGTACGTCACCATTTTCAAAAGCAATCGGTCCGTCGGCAGATACTTTTTCGCCTTTGAGGCGCACCGCACCTTGCAAAATAAGTCCGCGGGCTTTGTTTTTGCTTTCAGCGGCCTTAGCGGCAAAAATGACAGCGGATAAAAGGGCTCCGGCTTCCGGTTTGAACTGCGGCATATCGGTAGGAAGTTCCTTTTTAGAAAATACCGTTTCAAAATGAGTCTGCGCGGCGTTGGCGGCGTCCTCATTATGAAAGCGAGATACTAAAATATGCGCTAGTTTTTTCTTGGCGGCCATGGGGTGCATGGCTTTGATTTCGTCTAAATTTTCTGTGGTGAGCAGTTCATAGTACATAGGCATTACTTCGTCGGCAATAGACATAATTTTGCCAAACATATCTTCCGGCGCATCTGTTAGGCCTACGTAATTTTTGTACGATTTACTCATCTTTTTAACGCCATCCAACCCTACCAGAAGCGGTACGGTGATAGCCACTTGCGGTTCTTGCCCGTTATTTTTTTGCAGTTGACGACCGACGAGCAAGTTGAAAATTTGGTCCGTGCCACCCAGTTCCACATCCGCTTTAAGGGCCACAGAGTCCTGCCCTTGGAATAAACTGTAGAGCACTTCCAAGAGGCTAATCGGGTTGCCGGCGGCCATACGTTTTTTGAAGTCATCACGTTCCAACACTTGTGCTACAGTAACGTGCTGGAGGGTAGTAAGTAAATCGCGCCCGGAGACAAATGGGTCTAACCATTTGCTGTTAAAGCAGACTTCCGTTTTGGCGGGGTCTAGGACTTTGAAGGCTTGCTCGGTATAGGTTTTGGCGTTGGCTAAAATTTGTTCGCGGCCCAAGACGGGGCGGGTAGAATCACGCCCGGACGGGTCGCCAATGGCGGCGGTAAAATCGCCAATGACGAGTACCGCTGTGTGGCCTAAATCTTGGAAGCGGCGCAAAAGTGAAAGCGCTACGCTGTGGCCTAAGTGCAAATCGGCAGAAGTTGGGTCGCACCCAAGTTTTACTTTAAGGGTTTTGCCGGACTCTAATTTTTTGGCTAAATCTTGTTTAGAAACTACGTCCACGCAACCGCGAGTTAAAAAGTTAATCTGTTCGTCAATAGTCATAAAGCACTCCTAAAATATACTTATATTCTAGCAAATTAGTAGAAATTATACGGGTCGGCGGTTACTTGAATAGTCACTTTTTTGGCGGGTTCAAAACTATCCAGTTGTGCCAGTAAATCCAAATACCGCGCTTCGTCCGTCTTAAAGAGCAAATACTGCTTTTTGAGTTTATCCGTCTTTTTGGCACACCATACCGGGCCTAATATTTCTAGCGTGCGGCATTCGCCCACTTGCTTGATGCGGGCTGTTTCGGCCTGTAATAAATCTAATTCTTTGGCCTTCAGCGTAACGCGGATTAAATGCGTATAGGGGGGGTAACCAAAACTTTCCCGTAAGGCCAGTTCGTTTTCAGCGGCGGCCTGATAATCATCTGCTAATAATGGCGCGTAATCATACCCATCCTTATCGGCGGTTTGGATGAGTAAACGCCCGTTAGGCACACTGGCCAAATGGCCGCGTAGTTCAAATAACAGTTGGCCAAATTTTTCACTCGCCCGGAAGTCCGGCCCGTCCAGTTCCAGTTCAGCATCCAAAACCGCGGCTAAACTGACGCGCGAGCCGCGTAACCCGCCCGAGGCTAAACGGGTGCCTACAATAATGTCGGCTTGCCCGGTTTTAAGCGCATGAAGCGCCTCAAAACCTTGGCCGGCTTTGGTTTTAAGCGTGTCGGAATCTAGGCGCAATAATTTGGATGTAGGAAATAGTTTGGCAAGTTCTGTAACAATCTTTTGCGTGCCGCCGCCGCGGGATTTGCAATAACTTGGCCGCGGGGAATAGTTTGGCCAGTTCTGTAACAATCTTTTGCGTGCCGCCGCCGCGCGATTTGAATACTAAGTTGTGGCACTGGGGGCACGTTTGTTGCATTCCTTCCACCGCGCCGCATTTTTTACAATGCAAACGTTCGGTACCGTCGTCTAATTTTTCGTGTGTTAAAATAGCGCCGCATTTTTTGCACTTGGCGTAGGCTCCGCAATTTAAGCAATAATAAGTGCCGGCATAGCCGCGTCGGTTCAAAATAAGTAATGCCGGCTCGTGCTGGGAGATATTTTGCGTAAGTTGGGCTAAGAGTTCCTTGGAAAAATAGCGGGATTGCTCGCTTTTCTTTTCGGTGAGTTTTACTTGCGTAGTCTGCGTTTTACAAATAAATTCACGCAACGTAATAGGGGTTACTTTCCCTTCTTGTGCCCAGCGTAGCATTTCGGCACTGGGTGTGGCGGACACATAAGCCAATACGGCTCCGTGACATTGGGCCCGGAAAAACAATACATCCCGCGCGTGATAATAGGGTTTGTTTTCTTCTTGCTTATAATTATCGTCGTGTTCTTCTAACATGGCACAAAAGCGTAAATTTTTGAAAGGCAATAACACGCCGGAGCGGGTGGCAATAACAAGGCAAGGCACCCCATTAGAAATGTTGGAAAAATATTTTTTCTTTTGGCTTACCAGCATGCGGCTATGCCACGCATACACATAGTCTTGCCCAAAACGTTGTTGGGCTTGGTTGATAAATTGGCGGGCGGCTACAATATCCGGTACCATCAGTAACACTTGTCCGTAATTTTTTAGGGCCTGTTCGGCCGCACGTAAAATAGTTTCTGTTTTGCCGGTACACGCGGGGCCCTGGAGTAAAAAAGGTTTGAATTGATAAGCCGGTACTTCAAGGAGTTGGGTAAGGGCTTGTTTTTGTTGGCTTCCCAGCGTCAGGGACGAAGGTTTAATATGCGGCGGTACTAAGGCCGGCGGCGCATTTAATTTGAAATAAGGCTGGGGGGGAATTAACGCAAAAAGAATTTGCCCGATCGGGCATCCCCACCGGCTTTTTAGAAAGCGCGCCAAGGGAAATAAGTCGGAGCCAAACAACGGTTTTTGATCTACCACCGACGTAATAGGTTTTAAGGTAATATGTGAGGGTACTGTGGTAATTTCACTTACGGCTACCACTAGCCCGCCGGTAAGTACCCGTCCAAACGGAGCGGTTACACGCACGCCGGGGACTACTTGTTTTTCCAATTCGGGGGGAATCAAATAGTCAAAATCGCGGTCTAGCGGTACATCAAAAACGACCTTGCAAAACATATTATTTACGTGCGCCTTTAAGGCCTAGTTTATCCATGACCATTTGCAAATCAATCCAGGCGTCCTTTTTCCAGTTCGGGTTGCGAAGTAGGGCTGCCGGGTGAAAGGTGGCAATAATTTGCACCGGTTTAGGCAGTTCAACGGAGTCTAAATGCAACGTATGAAATTGCCCGCGTAATGCCCCTAAACTTTTGGCATCGCTAATCAGCGCCTTGGCGGCTACGCCCCCTAATGCTACTACGTACTTGGGGCAAACGATAGCAATTTGTTGCTCAATGTATTTGCGGCAACAGGCAATTTCCTGGGCGTTGGGGGCACGGTCATTACCGTGTTTTTCGGGATGAAGCGGATCGGTCATGGGGTGGCATTTGGCAATATTGGCGATAAATACTTTCTCGCGCGTGAGACCCATGGCTAAAATCATTTTGTCTAACAGTTGCCCGGCACGTCCCACAAACGGGCGGCCTTGGCGGTCTTCATCAAACCCGGGGCCTTCCCCTACAAACATCACATCCGCATTGACGTTTCCTTCGCCGGGTACAGCGATAAGGCGGGTGGCTCCTAAGGGGCAACGGGTGCAGGACGCAATAGTCTGCGCCAGTTCGGCTAGGGCGCGGGTTTTATCGGCTTTATTCATAGTAGAAGTCTCCGTAGGGGCGGTAGGTTCGTGTTGGTGTACAAACGAAATATCCAGCGTGCTGTCTGCCGCCATGGGGGGCAATTCCCCGGTTGTGGACGGTGCAGGTGCCGCCGGGGCAGGCGTAGAAACGGCTGCACGCACAGGTGCAGCCGTCGTTAAGAATTCATCTTCTTCTTGAGCGGCTAAGAAACGTTTGAACGCCCCGGCTAGCTCACGCACAGAATCAGCCATAATTACAGTTTCATGGGTTCTTTGGCTTTGCGTTCGGCTTCTAAGCGGGCTTCTTCGGCGGCTTTTTGTTCCGCAACATAGTTAGAAGTGCTCAGGTTCAAAATGTCTTCTTTGCTTACCCGTTTGGTCAAAATAGCATCTAGGGCTTCTTTGATGACGGCAGCGGTCGGTTTGTTTTTGAATTCCGGTTTCTTTTTGAGTTCTTTGGCATACATGGAGGCAAGCACTACAATATCGTAGCGGTCTCCATCAAAGTCGGTCAGTTTTGCGGCTAATTCTTGATCATTTTTTACGGACATATATACTCCTGTGTGCTATTTTAAAATCTTTAATTTTTTATCTTGGCGAGACACCCGGCATTGTTCGGCAGTGATAATGCCGCTCATAATACCGATGGCTTCTTTCAAATCGTCATTAAGTAAGGCGTAGTCATACTTGTCAATTTCCTTCATTTCCTTCTTGGCGGTTTCCAAGCGGATTTCAATATCTTGCGTGTTATCGTTACGCCCCAAAATACGCTTTTTAAGTTCTTTAAGCGAAGGGGGAACAATAAACACTGTAGCCGCTTGCGGATACTGCGCTTTGACGGTACGCGCGCCTTGCACATCAATGACTAAAATGGGGCAGATATTCTTTTTAAGTAAATCATCTACGGATTTTTTAGGGATTCCGTAGTAGTGCGTATGCACTTGGGCCCATTCCAACATTTGATGTTTCTTTATGGCTTGTTCAAATTGTTTAATCGTCCAAAAATGGTAATCTTTGCCATTTTTTTCGCCTTTGCGCGGCGCACGGGTAGTGGCCGTAATCACACGGGAAACGGTTTTGTTTTTCTTCAAAACCGCATCCACAATGGTAGTTTTACCCGCACCCGACGGAGACGAAACAATAATAGGAAAAGCCTTCATAGTGCTATTATAGTAAATAGGGGGGAAAGGGCGCAAGAGGGGAAAATTTATTTGGAAATATGTTTCTCTAGCAATTTAACAATATCCACGTGCCCAGCCTGGTTTGCATAATCAATAGGCGTGCGGCTCTGATTATCCGGGAGTAAGGGATTGTCGTTTAAATAAAACAGAGCTTCACAGGCAGTCCTATTGCCCACTGCAGCGGCTACAGTAGGGGGGCGCATTTGTACGCAGTTTAAAGCGTACCTCTTGCGGGAAAATCTGAGCGGCTTGTTCTCATTAACCTTTATGGGTTTTAGTCCATATCCAGCTAATTAGTTTAACGGCTCCGTAAATAACCACAGCCAGCAAACTAAATGCTATGAGTTTCAATACACTTTTCCCAACTGGGGAAGAAATTTGTTGAAAATTCAATAGTTCTCCGGCATGGTTAAACACATACATAAACCCCAATATGCACCCTACAAAAAAGGCCCCGGCAATAATGCCCCAAAAAAGTAGTAAAAGTGTGTCTTTCAGTTTGTTATTCATTTTCTATCTTCCTTTACTTTCAACAAATCATCTTTAAATTTTAACTACCTTTGTTATTCTAATAAATAAAGGGTAAATTTTCAAGCTAATAAAAACAGGCCCCCCGCGGGAGCCAGTAAATTAAATGAGTGTCAACTTCTTTGCGTTTCTTTTTGGCCAGTACATCTTTAGCGGCGGCTTGTGCAGCGGCTAAGCGAGCGATTGGGACACGGAACGCAGAGCATGACATATACGTGAACCCTTTGCGGTGGCAGAACTGCACACTTTCCGGGTCACCGCCGTGTTCCCCGCAGATACCAATCTTAAGGCCGGGTTTTACTTCGTAGCTTTTAATCTTCGCAAGTTAAATTTACACTATAAATATCCATGTGGCAGCGCGGGTGGGGGCGGTGCTTGGGTAGTTTGGAGAGTTTTGAGCAGGGGGGACATCAATATGGGAGGATTTTTGTCTATTTCCTCTTGCAGTTGTTGGATACACGCATTGGGGGCCTCTATAGCAAGCGGCAGACACGCGTCTATTTGCGCTTTGAGGGAAAGGGGGAGTTCTTTTTCTACGATGG
>ONQH01000114.1 GCA_900319885.1 Candidatus Avelusimicrobium ruminicola | reverse complement strand
ATCCAAAATTTGGCGGGCCACTAACCGGTGATATTCTTTACTGCCGGGGCCCAGTTCCTTCATATCGCCTAGCACCGCAATACGGGGCGATTTGGTGGCTTTACCCAAAATGGCTAGCGCATTTTGCATGCTGGCCGGGTTGGCATTGTAGCAATCTAAAATAAAATCAGTCTTCCCTTTACAAACACGTTCCAAGCGCATCGGCATAGGAGTAAATGCAGACAAGCCTTGCTTAATCGGGTCCATATAAATGCCCAAAGCAATCGCCGCCGCACAGGCTGCTGCGGCATTTAGTTTATCGTGTCGTTCAAAATGCACGTCAAACAAATAGGCCTCGCCTTTGTAGGTAAAGGCAAATTTTTCGGTTTCTAAAATGCGTAAATCTGCCCGTTCGCTAAACCCAAAGGAAATATGTTTGCCCTTAAACTGCGTATCCAAACGGGCCAACAGCGGGTCATCCACGTTATACACTAACGTACCGCCGGCATTTAAGTGCTGGGCAATTTCCGTTTTGGTTTGATAGACGGTTTCTAAATCGTGGAAAAATTCCAAGTGAGAAGGCCCCACATTGGTAATCACCGCCACATCCGGCACCGCCAAGGCGGCTGTTTCGGCAATATCGCCGGGGTGAGAGGCGCCTAATTCAAACACCCCGTATTTGTGCTTGGGTTGAATTTCCAACAAAGAAAACGGAACCCCAAACTGGTTATTCAAATTGCCCATATTGGCTACGGTTTCTCCGGCGGCACTGCAAATGGCGCGCAACATTTGTTTGGTGGTGCTTTTGCCGTTGGATCCGGTAATAGCGGCTACTTTGAGCGTGCTGTTTAGACGGCGGTATTTGGCCAAGGCCTGCAAGGCTTTTAAGGAATCATCCACCCAAATAAAAGAGGCGGTAGTATCGGCCGGTACGTTGTAGCCTTTTTGTGCAATAATTACGCTTGCGCCTTTTTGAAGCACTTGCGGGATAAATTCACGCGCGTCAAAGCGTTCCCCTTTGAGCGCTAAAAAGCAATCGCCTTTGCCCACAATACGGGAATCCGTCACTATGGATGAAACATGCATAGTGGGAGTGGCAGACTGCAAGGTGCCTCCCGTAATTTCTGCCATTTTACGAACCGTCCACTGTAATTTCATAATACACTCCTATTATTCAAAATCTAACTGATCCGGCGCAACGCCTTTCATCACCAACAACGGCTCGGCAATTTCCTTAAATACCGGGGCCGCCGCCGTACTGCCGAAGGCATATACTTCCGGATTATCTAAAATAACTAAAATCGTAAATTGCGGTTTGCTGGCCGGTACCATCCCGCAGAAAGATACTACGTGCTGACGTTTGGCGTAGCCGCCTTCTTTGCTCAGTTTTTCGGCGGTACCGGTTTTGCCGGCTACGTTATAGCCTTTAATTTGGGCGCGTTTGCCGGAACCTACTTCTACCACCGTCTGTAGTAACGCGCGCATGGTTTTGGAAGTTTCTTCACTGATAACGCGGCGGATTTTAACCGGTTTGGCTTTTTTCTCAATTTTGCCGCCCGTATATTCAATGCGGTCCACCAAGTGCGGCTGCATGAGGTAGCCGCCGTTGGCAATTGCCGAATAGGCGGTAATCAGTTGGATAGGCGTAACCGCAACCCCATAGCCGTAGCCTTTGGTGGCCAAGTCCACTTTGGTCCACGTGTTATAAGGAGAGACGCTGCCTTTGGATTCCCCATTAAAATTGATGTCTGTTTTACTGCCAAACCCAAACGCCTTAAAATACGAAAATAACGTCTTGGCTCCTATTTCCAGGGCCACTTTCCCGGCCCCGATGTTGGAAGATAACTGTAAAATTTCCGCTAAAGACAAATAGTCCTTATTATGTTGTTTATCGCGCACGATAAACCCTTTGGCTACTTCCCAATTACGCCCTTCCATGTAGATAGAAGCGTTGGGGGCCAAGGTACCGGAATCAATGGCAGCGGCAATGGAAATTCCCTTAAAGGTGGAACCCGGCTCGTAGGTAAATTGGAACGCCAGCGACTGCCCGTCCTTCACCGGGTAAGAAGCCGCCGCCAAGAGGTTGCCGGTATTGGGGTCCTGCACCAGGGCGATGGCACGGTCCGGATTGTTTTTTTCCACGGCTTTTTTGAGTGCGCGCTCCGCGTAAAATTGGGCGGTTTCGTCAATCGTTAAATAGACGTTACCTACATTGATTTTTTCTTTGAGGTGGCGGTCATAAATAATTTCCCCCCTAGCCGAACGACGGGCCCGTTTCTTACTGATGTCCTGCGTCAGTTCCTCGTTATACATTTGTTCAATGCCCGACAGGCCCACATTTTTGGAATTGGCCTGCCCCAAAATATCCAGAGCACTTTTGCCAAACGGGTGGATGCGTTCATATTCCGGCGTCAGTTCCATCCCCTGCCCTAGCGGTTTGCGGCGCACGGACGCCAGTTGCATATACACATCCGGTTTAATTTTTTTAGCCACAAAGAAGAAATTTTTATGTTTATTCCATTTATTTGTAATCTCTTTGGGAGACATCCCCAACGTTTGCGCCAAGAACGAAACGGTAGCCTCTTTATCTTTTACATAGCGCTTTACAATCCCGCACGAGTGCGTACGCACCGATTCCGCCAGCGAGTTTCCGTTCACGTCATAAATGCCTCCGCGCAAACGGTCTTCGGCCAAGTAATTATAAATGGCCCGTTCCGCGCGGGAAGAATATTCCTCATGGCGAAAGAGTTGCAAATAACACAAGCGCGACGTAATCAGCAGCGGAGCAATCATCATCAAATACACTACCCCACGCATCCGTTGCTTGGCATTAAATACACCCGGCGAAGAAAACCGATTTCGCTGAAACCTCATCATTTGTGTTCATCCAGTACAATAATTTCGTGGGGTTTGGCTTGCACAAACCCTAACTGCTCTTGGGCATAGGTGGTTACTTCTTCCGGGCTGGACAGGCGCGAAATTTCCAACTGTTCATATTGGTTGCGCGCTTCTTTAATTTCTACTTCTTGTTGCAATTTACTGACGATCCTTCCCGAACGCAGCATCCCCACGTGTACCACGGTAATTAAAAAAAACCAACTAATAATCACAATAACTGCTAAAAAAATTTTCATACTCTTTCTATCACCCGTAACTTGGCACTCCGCGCCCGCCGATTTTGTTTTACTTCTTCGTAGTCGGGGGCAAGGGCATGCTTTGTGACTAATTTCCATTGTCCCGTAGCGGCCAAAGCCTTAAATTGATTTTTTACCAGGCGGTCTTCCAACGAGTGAAACGTCAGTACCGCCGCACGCGCCCCGGGTTTAAGCACTTGCCCAATGACTAAGGCTATTTGTTCCACGTGGGCAAATTCCTCATTGCACGCAATACGTAACGCCTGAAAAATTTGCGTCGCCGGGTGAATCCGTCCGTGTTTGGGGCCCAGGACCGTCTCTACCACTTGTTTTAACTGCGTGGTAGTTTGAAGCGGTTGGGTACGCCGGGCTGTTAAAATAGCGTGAGCCACTTGGGCCGCGCGGTGCTCTTCGCCATAGTCGCGGAAAATACGCTCCAGTTCGTCCATCCCCCACGTATTTACAATCGTAGCGGCAGTCAGTGTTTGCGTGGTATCAAAGCGCATGTCCAGCGGTCCTTCACGCAGTAAACTAAACCCGCGCGACGGATCATCCAATTGATAAGAACTAAGCCCCAAATCAAACAAGGCCCCGTCAATTTCTTTTACGCCGTGTTCCGCCAACACCTCTGCCGCCCGGCTATAACTGGCATGGCAAGCGGTTAAGCGCAAGTCGCCCACCCGTTGCACAGCCATTTGCAAAGCGTGCGGATCTTTATCAAATCCGTAGATATGTGCCTGCGCATCCAATTTAGACAAAAAGAACTTCGTGTGTCCCCCCAACCCCAAGGTTCCGTCCATATACGTACCGGAAGGATTGGTCAGTAGCAACTGGGCTATTTGCGGGGCCATAATGGGGATATGTGTCCACACCGGTTCCATCTTACTGTCCTCCTGC
>ONQH01000150.1 GCA_900319885.1 Candidatus Avelusimicrobium ruminicola | reverse complement strand
AACGCCATCGCCAAAGGCCCCAAAACTGCTGTTAAGGAAGAAAGCGCATACATACTTCCTCCGCTCATACGTTGGCTTAAGAAGTTGCCCCATACACGCCAGCCAAACATAAACCCGTAAAGCAGTAACCCCACAATACCGGTAGCCGCTGTAGCGTTACCAATTAGTTCGCGCATGGCAAAGGCAAAGTTGTTGGAAAAACCCAATTCACCCAAGGTGGCTAACCACATGGCAGTCAAAGACGCAGGCAACCCCGCCATGCCGATTACATCTATCAGTTTTACATTGCGGTGTTCCAATTCATCAAACGCTTGTTGGAAGATGGCGCGGAAGGCACGGGCTTCCTCGGGGGTGCGGCCTTCTTTAAGGAGGTGTTGTTCTACTGCGTCCGTAAACTCGGCTTCATATTTACGGGTGAGGCTCTTGGGCGATTTTTTGCTCTTGCGCGCCTCCACAGAAACTAACGAAGAAATAGATTCTTTGACTTGTTTGGCAATCTCTTGCACTTGCGGATGCTCAGAGGTAATTCCTTCCAGTTCAACCGGAGCCGTATGCACGGTATTTTTCTTTCTTAAAGCCTCGGCGGCACGTTGCGCTCTTTCGGGCGTGGCTGCCAGGTGCATAGGTTGTACAAAACTACCGGGTGTAGGCGGCAACAAGCGCGGCATCGTGGCGGCCGGCGCACGTTGCGGCTGGGACGCTTTGGGAAGGTCTTGCGGTTTAATTTGAGAAACTTTAGGGAGCACTTTGCCGTGCAAATCAATGAGTTTATTGTGTAGCAGTGTTACGTTTAACGGAAACGAATCACGATACGGAATTTTATGGACTTTGTATAACGTAAGTAAACTAAACGCGGTATAGGGTACATAACTGGCAGAGAAGTCCAACCCCAAGTCTACGCCAAAGGCATGTTTGCCGATTGCGTTGGCAATCCACGGGAAGGACAAGAAGACAGCCGTACCTAAGTTCTTAAACATAGCGGCTTTTTGCAACAGGATAACATCTTTTAATGATTTCCCGTCTTTTTTGGTAAACCCGTCTTTTTTTTTAAAAATTTCTTTGGCCCGATTAACTAAGTGTTTTGCGTTTAATGACGCCGTGGCCTCTAGCCCGGCCTTAGCCGCCTTGGAAGCCTTGACGGGCGGGATAATCCCTCTATTGGCATAAATCAGCAAATTCTGCACATACCGAGTGATACTGGTCCCCAAAGCAATCAAGGTACTGGAGGCCAAGAACGCGCTGAGTTGGGCGGTGCTCATCACTTCCCCGCCTACATGGCCGGAAAGGCCGCTTAATAGAGCCACGATACCGCCGGCCGCCAAAGACGCCACCCCAAAGCGGTACACGCGCACTTCTCCAAAGCGTTTTAAGAGCGGGTGAATCACCCCCATCAACGCCGGCAATACGTTATTGATCCCCATCATCACGTAGGTAGATTCTGTTTCCCCGAGGGTGGACATCTCGTGCAAAACGGGAGAAACCGTTTTGCCTAACCCGGGTTGAATACAGGGAACCATGTACGTCAGCGGCGGCATTTTATCCTTGGTAGCAAATACTCCCAAGGAAAAGTGGGTTTGCGGATGCGCGGCTAAAATTTTGGCCCAATGCTGACTTTCTTCTTTGGGTAAGCGGATAAAAGCGTTTTCTAAAATTTTCTTTTCGCCGGTTTTCTCGTCAAAGAAATAGATTGTTTCCCCATCTACCACCAACATCCCTTTTTCGGCTTGGGCACTTTTCATATTCAGCAGTTTCAGGTCCACTTCCGCTATGGCGAAAATCTCGGTTACATTTCCCCCTTCTCCCTTTTTATAGATAGGGAGAGAAACAGTTTTGCGGGGGCTGGCACTCTGTTGGATTTTAATACGTAGCGGGCGAGATAAACCCAACTCGCTAATTCCATCTAACAGCACGCCAAATTCACCGTTTGCATTAGAGAGCACAAAATAGAAGTGGTCCGGGCGTTTAGACGGTAAGGTTTGGTTACGCAGTTCAAACACGTGGGCATTATCCAAGGCCAAGCGGTTATATTCCGCGGAGAAATTTTTGAGGGTGGAACTAATGGTTAAATCTACATGGTGTAAAATATGTTCTACTTTATCGGCATCTTCTACCGTAAATTGGAAGCCTTCGGCCCCGACGGTCACTAAGCCTTCTTCTTTACCGACAATTTCATAATCTTCGCCCACCTCGGCCAACACCGCTTCTTCGGTGCGTTGGTAGATGGGGTTTACATTATTATCATGCAGTCCCGGTTCTTCATACGGGGCAGATTCGCTTTTTTTCTTGCCAAACCGCTCGCGCACTCTTTTAATCAATTTGCCGGCAGAATCTATAAAGGCAAACACGGGGAACCCACTGTATAAAACGCGGCTGTTAGACGGTTTTTGACGGGCACCGGCGGGTTGTGCCGGGGTAGCCGGACGCGGGGCTTGTTGTGCCACCGCCCCTTGCGTCCCTTGTGCTAGCGGGGTATCTTCACGCACCAAAGAGGGAATTTCGGTTGTTTGTTGAGAAACCGAAGCCCCAGTGGCCTCTTGTGTTCCCTGAGCCAAAGACGTTTTAGCCGCTGAAGCAGCCGGGGTTGCAGCTTGCAGTGCTACAGGTGCGCTTTCTTGTTTGGGTAACGCCGCCCGGGCTTCTTGTTCGCCCAAGTTCATCCAGCGTTCGGTGGCCTGCAAAGAAGCGTCCGCATGGATTGCGTTAAGCGGGCAATCTTCTTCTAAAAAGGATACCCAAGCCGGGTCCACCGCGCGGGCGGTGCGGCCTTGCAAAGTGGCAGGGACTTCAACCGGTAATTCGTGTCCCTTTATATATTGTGCCATGCCGGACAAGACCGGATTTTCGGCATTATCCCGTAGCAACTTGCCTAATTCTTCATAGGCTTGCATGCGCAGTAAACCACGTGCTGTAATCAAAGTGGCGGTATCTGCAAATACAGTACCTTGCGCTTGCTTATAAAAATCTAATAATACGGGGGCTTGCGCGCGCGTGCCTACCAACCCCAAGGCACTGGCATCGGCTAACGCATGTTGCGCTTGTTGTATGGCTTGTTGCGCTATCTGTTGGCGGTTCCCGGAAGATAAGAAATTTTCAAATTGGGTTTGCGAAACTTCCGAAATGGCGCGGATGTCTTTTAATTGCGAACTGTAAAACGACCCCGCTGTGGCACGTTGGGCCGGGCTCACAGCATCCGGGATGAGGGATAAGGACACAAATTCACGACGCATTAACGAGGCACGGTCCAGCACGGGGCCCGTTAAAATATGGTTGGCCAGCCCGGAGGTTTGCCCGGTTAAAATGCGTTTCTGTAAAACGACTCTGGGCCGAGGGAGCGTACGAAGAACTTTGCTGGTAACGCGCGTGTTGAGACCTACCGAACGACGAGCAACGGAACGGGGAACTCTTTTGACCTTAACACCGCTAAAAGAGGGGGTGACACTACTCATCAAGATACTTACACTAAGTATAATAGAAAGTAATTGTTTCATAGCAGCTCCTTACCTAGATTATGAAAATTTTGGCAAGCAAACGAAAGGGCCAAAAGACCTAGATGAGTGGTACTTTTGGCCCTAGATTTAGCAAAGGGATTGGTACAATCCGGGAACATAGAACAAGCCCCCGCCTGTGGGTGGTTACCATACATAGTTATTAAAGGGGGAAAATGAGAGAAA
>ONQH01000109.1 GCA_900319885.1 Candidatus Avelusimicrobium ruminicola | reverse complement strand
GAACGCCGCTCTAAACATAGCACTTTCGAATATATTATTTACCGGAAGAAGTCTTCTTAAGACCTTTGTCGTAACATGCAATATCTGAATACGAAAACTTATAATCTAACTTTTTGCCGTACACTCTCTCGTAGCAAGCCACACGTTCATCGTAATCTTGTTTCGCCATATCGATACTATTTTGGCGATCGCTCTTCTTCGGATCAGGATAAATCGGATCGAGCACGTGCACGATGTATTTTAGCTCTTTAAATTGTGCATTATCGTCCTTTTCCGTATCAATCATTTCCACGAAAATCGGCACCACCGGCGCATTCGCCTGCGCAGCAAACAAATACGTACCGCGTTTGCATGGGCGTGGTTTGCGATAGTTAAACCACAACTCCTCTTCTGGATAAATCTGCACAAATTCACCTGCGTCAATTAATTCTTTCACGCGTGGAATGAAGGTCTTCAAAATATAATTTGGTCGTATCCGGCGTTTTGGCCGCGGTGTGAAGCGTCATATCATACTGGGCAAAAAAGTTTTGGCGCAAATACGTTCCGCCCGCACCGAAATTTTTGGCCTTAAGCATCCGCGCAATCAATTCATCCGGCAGTGTTTCCCCTGTTTTATAGTGTTTGCTGATTTTTTTAAGCACCACGGGATTCCACGCCCAGCGTTCCAACATTTGGCTGGGGGCTTCTACAAAGTCCCAACTGACGCTGGTACCGCTAAACGCTTTGTATTTGGATTTGGTAAGCGCATTGTGTAAGACGTGGCCAAATTCGTGAAATAGCGTTTCCACTTCTCCATGTTTTAATAAAGAGGGCGTATCTTTAGACGGTTTATTGAGGTTAGCCACAATAGCCACAAACGGCATTTGGTACGAACCGTCTTCCTTTTCTTCGCCTTCTACCAAATCAAAACACGCCGCGTGTTTGTATTTGCCTTCGCGCGGATAGAGGTCCATATAAAAGTATGCCACCGGCGCGCCGTTTTGTTTGTCCTTAATCAAGAAGGCTTTTACATCTTCGTGCCAGGTTGGGATGTTGACCGGTTCAAAGGTAATACCAAACACGTTACCAAAAATTTCAAGCATCCCGTCAATCACTACTTGGGACGGGAAATATTCTTTAATTTTTTCGCTATCCAGTTGTAAATTTTCTTTGCGATATTTATTGGCCCAATAGCCCGATTCCCACGGATAAATGGTGCGTGCTTTTTTGCCGGTTTTTTCATTTTTGTAGGCAATTAAAAATTTATCTTCAGCTTTGCCCATGGGTTTTAATTTTTTCTGCAAATCTTTCAAAAACGTCATCACCGTTTTGGGGTTTTTGGCCATGCGGTTTTCTAATTTCAAATCCGCGTGGGTTTTGTAGCCCAGCAGTTGTGCAATCTGCCGGCGAAGCGTGAGCGTTTTTTCCAACAGTTTCACGTTTTGCTCACCCCCGCGGCGGTTGTACTTATATTCTAGCGCCTTGCGGGCTTCTTCATCCTCAGCGTTAAGCATAAAGGGAACGTAGTCCGGATAGTCCAGTGTTACCAGGTAATTGCCGTTGGCGGTTTTTTCCAACTTGCCGATATAATCTTCGCCCAAGCCTTTTAATTGTTCGCGGGTCACTTCCAGCGGGTCTTTATATTCTTGAATATTCTTATCAAAGTTGATAACGTGTTGTGCTTCTTCTTTATTAAGTGCTTTGAATTTTTCCAAATCTTTGTCGTTTAGATCCATCCCGCTGTGCTTAAAACCGATGAGCATTTCTTTAACGAGTTTCGCTTCCACGGGGCCCAGTTTGGGGTTGGTGTCGGTATATTCGCGAATGGCTTTATAGATGTCACGCCGCGTGGCAACATCTATCATATATTGGCTGATTTGCATTTGCAAATCACGCGCGGTATCGCGAAATTTTGGGTCGGTAGATACGTAGGATAAAAATCCGCTCATCCCCAGCGCGTCGCTATATTTATCAAAGGCTTTTTCGTAGCCTAAAATGGTGTTTTCAAAGGTACGTTTTTCAGTCGGGATGGCAATTAAATCCGCCAGGTCCTTTTCCAGTTGCACGCGGGCGGCGGCTTCAGCAGGGGCCAAGTCCTCGGCTTTATAATTAAAGTGAAGGACTCCGTCCTTATTAAACATACTTGGCATAGCAAAAACCCCCGTAGATAAAAATAGTAAAAAACAGATGAGTATCGTCTTATAATTCGTCATACTCATATCATAGCATTTTACAGCGTAAAATTATTATTTACAAACCTGCTTATTTGTTATAATATATACGTACTCAAAAATATTCTAAAAAGGAATGAGTGGAAAATAACAACCATGTACGAAGCCTTTGTACCTAAAGAAATATTCCTTACCAAAGGAATCGGTCGGCACAAAGAAAAACTAGCCAGTTTTGAAGAAGCCTTGCGCGACGCCAAAATTGCCAGTTTTAACTTGGTGCCTGTTTCTAGTATTTTCCCTCCCGGCTGCAAAACGGTGCCCGTTGAAAAAGGGCTCAAAAAATTGCACCCGGGCCAAATTCTGCATTGTGTAATCAGCAGAAACACCAGCAATGAATACCGCCGTATGATTGCGGCTTCTGTCGGTGTAGCCATTCCAAAAGACAGAACCCACCACGGGTACCTGTCCGAACATCACAGCTTTGGTGAAACGGATAAACAAGCCGGCGATTATGCCGAAGATTTAGCCGCGCTTATGTTATCCACCACCTTGGGTGTTGACTTTGATAACGATACCACCTGGGACCAAAAAGAAGAAATTTGGAAAATGAGCGGCAAAATTGTCCGCACGTCCAACATCACCCAGTCCGCCGTGTGTGCTAACGGAGTATGGACCACCGTTATTGCCGCGGCTGTGTTTGTAAACTAACATCACGGAATTCTTGTGAGCGATAACGTACAAACCGATAAATTTATGGGGCTAGAGAGCAAAAAAAGCGCTCTAGCCTCTTGTAATTTCGTAGTCGTGCCCGTACCGTTTGAAAAAACGGTCTGCTACGGGCATGGTACTGCCAAAGGGCCGGCTGCCATCATTGAGGCGTCCACCCAAATTGAACTGTGGGACGAAGAAACCAAAACCGAAACTTGGGAATTGGGCATAAACACCCAGCCTGCCATTAACTGCAAAGGGTCCACGAATACGGTTTTCAAAAATATTGATAAAACCGTACGCAACCTGATGAAATATAAGGCTATCCCTTTTTATATCGGCGGGGAACATACCGTTACGCAAGCATTGGCTCAGCCTTACATTGATACCTACAAAAATTTGAGCATTTTGCACTTTGATGCACATGCCGATTTGCGTGAAACTTTTGAAGGGACTCCCAAATCTCACGCGTGCGCGTTGTATCCGGCTTCTCGCCAGGTACCTGTTGTGCAAGTAGGGATCCGTAGCGTAGCCAGCGAAGAAAAACAATATTGTAATGCCGGCAAAGTAACTACTTTTTTAATGCACGAAAACCGCGATATTAAAAAACTCATCCCGCAGGTTATCAAAAAATTGACAGACACCGTATACATCACCATTGATGTGGACGGCTTTGATCCGTCTGTCATCCCGGCTACGGGCACGCCGCAACCCGGCGGATTTATGTGGTATGAAGCGCTAGATCTATTCCGCGAAGTCATCAAACATAAAAAAATCGTCGCCATAGATGTGGTAGAAGCGTGTGCGCGTAAAGCCGATACCATTACAGAGTTTAATACCTCTAAACTTATTTACCGGTTAATGGGGTATTTGGCTCTAAAGAAGAAATAAGTTTGTAAGAAGACAAAACAGTCCCCCGGTCAAAAGCCGGGGGATTGTTTATTGCTATAAATCGCCGTCTATATACTCCCATCCTTGATTTCTAAGACTGTTACAAATGTAACGGCCTATATCTGTATTCTGCGTTATACATTGATACTCCCAAGGGCCTGTACTCCCCGTTGCTATCAGCGCGTACAAATCATCTGGATACCGATGGATTTCTATCAAACAACCGCGAGATATACCATTACCAGGATGGCTACAAGCCGCATCGAAAACAAAATACTTCCCTTTATAATAACTTTCTTCTTCTAGCATTTCGGTAGGCATTTGTATTGGGCAATTCATATCTGGCAAAAGAACCCACCCTCCATGATGCGCTGCTGGCAAACCGTATTCCATTACATACCATTGCAAACATTTCT
>ONQH01000111.1 GCA_900319885.1 Candidatus Avelusimicrobium ruminicola | reverse complement strand
TCAGGGAAGAGCTTGTTGAGGAGTTTGTTGTCGGGGAATTGTTTGCCTGGCCACAGGTTCTGATCCCATCCGCGGCCGAGGAGCCATTGGGATGGATGTTTTGCGGCATGCTCCTGGAGTCGTTGTATCACTTCGTCAAAAGAGGTGCAGCCGACAAGGTCGGCATAGCGTATCATGGTTTCGCCCAAACTCTTGAAATGACAGTGGCCATCCATAAAGCCAGGGTAAATTGGTGCGCCTTTGGCATCAATAAGGCTGTCGGCAGTGTAATGCTGCAGTATTTCGTCGTTTGTGCCTACAGCAATGAAATGTCCGTCTTTCACGGCAAAGGCTTCGGCTTGGCTGAATGATTCGTCTACGGTGTAGACCACGGCATTGTGTACTATCAAGTCTGCATGCTGCTTGTTGTTGCAGCCCGCAAACAGTGCAAGGGCAGTCATGGCAATGAGAAGTATCGTTCTGTTCATATAGTTATTCCAATTGAAATATTTTTTCCATCATTTGCCATTTGGCTGACGAGGGAGCATCCGGGGAGCATCCTTGGTATTGGGCCACGTAGGCTTCTATATTTTCGCGCAGTTTATGCTGATACGTTGCGCCCATTTTGTTAAATTTACCGGCTTTCTCTTTGTAGCCTTGCAACGTGCGTGCTTGCGCCAGCAGTTCCGGGCGTTCTTGCGAGGCGGGATACATTTTTTCCAACCGGCTGAGCAATTCTTTGCTAAGCGTATCCACGTTTAGTCCGCGCAAATAAATGTTTTTGGCATACTCCAAATCGTTTTGTTTTTGATAAATTTCCCCGGTCTGCAACCACAGGGACGTATCGTACGGAAATAACGTGAGTCCCCGTTCCAGCATAGCCAGTTCGTCCTCGTTTACGTAAATGATATTTTCTTGCAACAGCGTAGCCAGCAATTTGTACGCCTGCAAGTGATACGGGTGCAAGCGCAAATTATCCATCAGATAATGCAACGCTTTTTTAGTGTCGCCCGTGCCCAGGGCTGCCAACGCGGCTTGGTAATACACTTCTTCGTAATAGGACGCGGCCGCCAAGGTTTTTTCAAACACGCTTAAGGCTTGTTTGTAATCGCGCTCACGCAACAGGATTTGCCCTAGGCGGTAACCGGCCTCGGTATTGGCGGGGTAAAGCGTGAGGGCGGTTGTTAAATTACGCACGGCCCCGTCGTAATTTTGCGCGGCCATTTTTTTCTGCCCGGCAAAGGCTTCATACTCGCTGGCAAACCACACGCCTTGCCACACAAACACGGCCACACACCCGGCCAAAATAGTCAGGGCCACTGCCTTGGTAGCCGGGTTAGCCGCAATGGAAATTTTGCTTTCTTCCTTCCCCACACCACTAACTTCCGCCCCGACGAACCACCAAAATATAAACGCCGGCACTACCGCGTGGAGCGAAATGTTAAGCATATTGTCCACCAACATCCCCAAAATACCGCAGAAAATAGCCTGGAGCAGTTGTTTTTTATCACCTTCTTTTTTGTGTGCGGCAAAATCTTTTACTTCCAAAAACAACACCATAAACATAAACAGGAAAAGCCCTACGCCCACCATCCCGCTTTGGCCGAGTTGGAATAAAATTTCGTTATGCGGGGCGTTGGTCATGGTTTTGAGGTTACGTAGTTCGGGGTATTTGACCAGCGTTTTCGGTTGGTTTTGGGCAAAGGCCATTTGGAAGTTCCCCACCCCGCTGCCCAGCACGGGTTTACTTAAAAACATTTCTTTGGATACGTCCCACATCAGTAACCGCTGGTGGAGCGACTGGAAAATACGTTCTTTTTTGACGCCCAGCGTAACATCTTCCAACTGGACGTTGCTAACTTCGGCCACGCGGTTTTTCACGGGACTAATGGCGTTGCCGGGCCCGGGCATATAGACGGAACTGTACGCCACGCCTAGCGCCAGTAACGCCAGCAAAAACACGCGCCCCTTGCGTTGCCAAATCAGCGCGCGCAGCGTGCCGAACATCCACATCATAAAAAGCCCGCACACGGCCCCAATCCAGCACGAGCGGGCCAACCCAAACGACAAATACAGCACATACACCAGCACCAACAACCCGTACACCACCACATCTTTTTTGCTGTCGGTACGCATGTAATACACTAAAAGAGCCGGCAACAACATCACTACAGCCGAAGATAAAAAGTTCGGGTTGCCAAACGTGGAGAACGCGCGCGTAGCGAACTGGTTGATTTCAAACGGCCACAAAAAATCCAACCCCAACGCCTGCAACACCCCGTAACAACACGCCAAAAATACCGCTACAAAAATGAGTACAAAAATATTTTCCTGCGTGAGTTTTTTGAGTACCCGCATCCCCAGCCAAATCCCCAACACCCACAACAACGCCGCGTACCAATCCCACAGTTGTGCCAAGAAAGTTTCCGATGAGGGCGTCGTTTTAAGTAGCGGGGCCAAGTACCATAGTCCCCCCCACACAAAAAAGAGCAAAATGTAATTGGTTTTGCTTTCAATCGTGCCGGAAAAGACGACGTTTTTGCTAATCATATACGCCCCTACCGCCACCACCAGCAGCAAGGTTCCGTAGTTCAAGAGTCCGTAAAATAACGTCTGGCGCAAGGCTTGCGGCGCGCTGGAAACAGACACCAGCCACCCCATCGCGCACGAAATGACGTAGAGGAAAAACGCCAAGTCAAAAAAAGTTTTGGTTACTTCCATGTGCTGGGTACGCAAGAACTGGAACGCAATCGTTCCGTAGATGGCGGCAATCAGCAAATACAACAGCACGTTTTGGGCAAAAAACGGGTTGGCGGTTAAGTCGGTAAAAAAGATAAGCGGCACCACCAAGAACGTGGCCGCCAGCAACATACGCACAATCTTAAAAGAAACGGTTTCCTTCTTTGCTTTAATTAAATCCAGCATGATTCATCCCAAAAAATACGGAACATAGAATTATGTTCCGTACCAAACCCCAGTGATTAGTAGATAGATTTCCACTGACGGGTGGTAAATTGCATATCTACCCGGCGGTTGGCTTGGCGCCCGGCGGCCGATTGGTCCAGCGTAATAGGGCGCGTGTCCCCATAGGCGTGTATGCGGATGCGCTCGGCATTTACGCCGCGGCTGACTAAATACGATTTGAGTGCCGCCGCCCGTGCCCCGGAGAGCCAGTAGTTGTACTCATCCGAGCCGAGAGAATCGCAGTTGCCTTGCATAATCAGGTGCAGTTGTTCATGCTCTTGCATGACCAGGGCAATTTTGTCCAGTAACGGGTAGGCGTATTCGGGCACGCGGATGGAATCAAAATCAAAATGGATAGAAGGTAGTTTAAGCGAGCGGGCCATCTGCGCCGGAGTTTGATTGTAGAGTTTGTAGTTTGCGGTGTCTAACGCTACTACGTTGGGGTCTTCCGCCGGCATACGTGGGATTTCTTCGTCTTCTTTTTGTTGCGAGGCACACGCCCCCAACACAAGCGCCGTGGTTAGTAAAAAAAGGGTTCTTAATTTCATAACTACCTCCTAGCAGTATTATAGCAAAAGTAACAAAAAATACCTAGCATTTTTTAGAAGAGGTCCAGGAATACTGGCGGCACGCGCGCGCTAGCGCGGAGGTATCCGCCCGAGTTTGCAACAACGAAATGCGCCAAATTAGGACGAACCCCGTTTTATCAACAGGTGTGCATAAGTTGTGGACAACTCCCCTTTTCCCCTAGGTTTTAGGCACTTTTCGGGTTCCAAAAGCCGGGGTGACTTATCCCCCGTTCCGGTGCGGGTTGTGGATAAGTGGATTTTGCTGTGGATAACTCCTCTTCCCCCCGTGCTAACGCGCCCGCCTTTTCCGCCCAGTTCCCTACGATAATTTTACCCTTTTACCAGGTTGGATGCGTGGCGGCCTACAGGCCCCGGGGCCATGTGGACAACTTGTGTTTTCCCCAGGGCCCAGAAAAAAAGGCCTAGAGGCAAACAGGTCTTAATTTTTGTTGCGCGGGCTTTGCAAACAAGTTAAGATATGTATGTAAGGATTTTACCCAAAGGAGTTGACGTATGCCAAAAACCTCTACCCATTTACGTTTTTTATTGTCACTGGGCAATACGAAAATGATCGTG
>ONQH01000112.1 GCA_900319885.1 Candidatus Avelusimicrobium ruminicola | reverse complement strand
CGCAGAGGTAGTGGTCATGCTGGTAGAGTCCGTATCGCCGGTTTGGTTGACAATGCGGCCTACGGTAGCTTCCGTATCGGCTTTGATGATAGCGGTTTTGTTGTTTAAGGTGACCACTTTGGGTTTGCCTAAGTATTTGGCTTCCCCGCGGGTTAAGAGCGCCTTAAGCACAATGTTGAAAGCAGACAGGTTAAGTACACCGGCTTTGATGTTGTCAGAAGATTCCCCAGCAGTGGTAGCCTTAACCCCCCCCTCACTTACTGAACTACTGGAATTGCTATCCTTATCGGCATCTATCTCAGATTTACTCGGGAAGATCCAATCCCAACCGTGCAATCTGTTCCCGTCTACCCCTCTGCCGTGGAACAGGTCGGAATATAAAGGACGGGTCGGGGCTTCTACGGAGACGAGCGTCCCGTCGCTACCGCCATATTCAAAACCTACGCTAAGCCCGCTGGTTTTGCTGACTTCTACGATTTGCGCTTCAATTAAAATCTGCGGCGGTTTAATATCCAATTCCGCCAAGATGTTTTCTACTTGCGGGAAGACTTCCGGCACGTCAGTGATGATGAGTTTGTTGGTGCGCGGGTCTACGGCAATTTTACCCACCGGGGAAAGCATGCTACCGATAATGCTGGTAATGGTGGAATTGCTGGAATAGGAATCGCTCTCCCCCGAAGAATTCGTGTTTCCGCCGTTATTGAACGAGGAACCACCCAAGGAAACATCCTGCGTGGAAATGCTGTTTAGTTCGCTCTGCGCGGAACCCATGCCCTGCAGAGAAATGTAACTAAGCGTATAGATTTTAGTAATCGTATCGGGCGCATCATTGGAGCGTTTGGTTACTACGTAGCTGTCGCTCTTTCCGATACGTTGATAGGCGAGCCCATGTACCCGAAGCAACGTGTCTAAGGCTTCGCGCACGGTTACGCGCGTTAAAGAGGCCGTTACTTTTTTGTTGGCGAATTCTTCGCTCATGATAAAGTTAATTTTGGCCTGAGTAGTAATGCTGTTTAAGAAAGCCGATATCGGCACATTGGCTACCCGAATAGAGACAATTCTGTCCAGCGGAGATTGTAACTCTACTTCTTTATAAAGGTCTTCCGCCGCGGTACCTAACCGTCCCTCGTTACCTACCAAGGCAATCGTATCGTCGCTGGGGAGAATTTGGCGTTCTTGTTGGGCCAACGCCGTGCTTGCAATCCCCAAGGCAAATACGCTTGCGAATAATACAACTATACGTTTTGTCATCCTTCCTCCTATGTGAGTTTCCTAAATCAAATAACTACCAATTTACAGTTTTAACTTCTTTACAAATTTGTGCCCTTTATACGAAAATGTAACCGCGTCCGGGGTCACATCCACAATCCGGGCCCCTAAATACGTGTTGCCGATGGTGTAGAGTTTGCCCCCGATAAGGACTTCTTTATCAATAATCCCTTCAATTTTTATTTTGTCACGCACGAGAATTGTCGGGTCTTTTAAGAGCATCAGTTCCCATTGGCGTTTGCGTTCTTCGGCTTCGCGGCGTTTGCGCTCTTCTTCTTCTTTGCGTTTGCGTTCCGCTTCCAGCGCGGCCAAGCGTTGCTTTTCGCGGTGTTCCAACAGCAAAATATCATCGTCGGAGAGCATCGGATCGCGCTTGTTGGTGGGATTAAAGTTTACATGCACTTTTTGAATCCCGTGGTTGGAACTGGGTTGGGCGGCACGGGCCCCAGTACGTGACGAACGCGTCCGCCGGGTAACCCCCGTTTGGGCCTGCAAACCCAGGCTGGTCAACGTCATCAGTCCGGCAAAAATAAAAATAAAATACGCCTTCATATTATAATGCATTCGTGCCTCCCTGTGCGGCCGGCTCGCTGGGTGCCGGGGCGGACGTATTAGCCGCCGGGGCGGCTTGGGCGTTTATCTTCTTCATTTGTTGTTCGTAGTCCTTAAATAAACGTTTAGCATATTTTTCTTTAGGGAACAAGGTAGCAAAACGCATCGTTACCGTGTTTTGCCCTAAGGAGGCACTATCCATTACCTTACTAATAGTAATGTTGGAAAGACGCAAAAAATCATCCCCGTTCTCTACATCAGCCACAAACTTACCCACATTGGCAAAACTTTCTTTGAACGATACTTCTTGCGACATAACGGTATAACTGCCTTCGGCTTTTTCGTTGGCATTTCCGTTAATGTCAGCCTGAATTTGGTGTGCGCTAAATGTTTTCATCAGGCTTTGAATCAGCCACTCATTTTTCTTGGAAATATCCGGGAATAGCGGCTCCAAACGCAGCAAGCGATCTTTATTAGCCACGTAATCGTCTTGGTGGGTTTGCTGGATGGCAATGGCAGAAATGCGGTCCATAACCACCTCTTTTTGCGCGTTAATTTTACCCACTAAATAACGCACCCCAAAGAAAGCCAACAGCACCACCACCACTTGTTTGGCAAACAGTTTAATTTTTCCTTCTTCACACACCGCTTTAATATCCAAAAACCCTCGCTTTAACGCTTCCACTTTGGGGGAAGTTTTAGCCGGTTTGGATGCGGTAGTAGCCGTTTGCACTTGTTGCGTAGCGGCCGGGTCCTGCGTAGCACCCTGTTTGGAAAAACGTTGCTTTAACTGATTAAAATCAAAGGCCATATTAACGTTCCTCCTTGGCAGAACACGTAAGGGTGAACTTGGTTTCCGGGGCGCCTACTTGGCGCTTGTTAGCCGAAGTGCCTTGCGTGTAACGGATGTTGGCGTTGCGGCACAAGCGGGTTAATTCGTGCTGTTGTGCTAGCGCCTCTTTGAACCGTCCGCCGATAATTAAATCTTCCCCGCTTTCTTTGCCAGACGCAATAGAGCCGGTTACTTCCAACGAGCCGGTGCCGCGGGTAGCGGTCGGGAAATTGGTGGTATAAGAAATACGCGTCAGCCACATATTAGGTTGCATGGCGTTGGCCACACTGACCAAAATGGGCGTTACTAACGGGGTGTTGGTATATACATTAAGCAGCGTTTCGTTTTGCGATTTAATGTTAGATAAATTGTTGCGCAGTTCCGTAGCGGAAAGTCCTCTAAAATCTTCCAGCGTATTGCTGACGGAGGCTTCCTTTTTCTTCAACTGGAAGTTACTGGACAGCAAGCCTAAATAGGTTTTCCCCAAGAACAACAGGAACAACACCAAGATTACTGCTACAATTTTCCACATGGTCCAACTGGCGTTAAATTCGTACGCGCTCAAGCGGTTGCCCTTGGTAAAATCAATATCCGGCACTTTTTGGTTGAAGAACTTACCGCTGGCCCCAATCGCGGCAATTTCGCCGACGGATTTGGTTTCAATACCCACTACTTCCTTCAAATCCCACTGGCGCACCGGTTTATGGGCATCGGCTTCCAGGGCGGCTTGCCACTGGTCGGTGCGGTACCCCATAATGACGGCTTCTTCAAAGGGATCGCGTTCTAATTGTTTGGCAATAAATTCCGTGCTGTTGGTAATTTCAAAACGTCTTCTTTCGGCAGGTAAGGCACCGGCAATTTCCACATCGCGCCCTAAAATCGGTACCATATTATTGACAAATACAAAACTGGCGCGCTCTTTGCCAAAGAAGGAATAAATCCGTCCGCCGTTGCCTACGGCTTCTTTATCATTGTCACTAAATACGCGGCCCAAAGAAAGGCTGTCGGGTTCCACAGAGACTAATTCCAACCCCAACGATTTAAGCCCTTTTTTCAGGCGTTCCACAATCGTTTGGGTTGTCATGGTAAACACCACGCCCAAGCGGTTTTGCTTGGTAGTGGCAGTTTGAAATTCGTACACGTGGTACGCATAAAGGGCCTTATTAAAAGAGAAGTGGATGTATTTGCGCGCTTCGTTCGGCACGCCTTCTGCCCATTCTTTAATCACAATCTTCAACAGGTCCAGTATATCTACCATCATATTGTGCCACATAAATTTCATCTATACCAATATAAATACCCAGGCAGTCCGGATGGGCACCCATATTGTTTCCAACTAAAATTTCCGACAGATTCATATTCCCAAATCCCCTCTAACTTTTTATCAATAAGCCGAAGAAGTAGTGCTGGAAGAATACTCTTCTTCGTACGGCATTTCATACGGGTTGGTAACTACCGAATTAGAAACATCGCTGGTGTAGGAGGAACTGACCGTTTCCGCAGGGGTGTTGTCCGTCGTTACAATCGTGCGGACGGTTTTGGTGTGCGTATAGGTGCTATCCTCTGTACTTTGGGCAGAACCATGTTCTTCGGCAGAGGCAGTTACCTCGGCGGAATGGTCCTCGTTCACTACCGCCGTTTCTTCTACGGTACCGTCGCGCATAATGCGGCCCGGTTTCTTCCACAAGCGGGAAGATTTGTAATTTAATACCGTAGATTTTGCCATGGTTTTGGTGCTGGAAGTTCCCGCTACAACCGGGCATTTACCTTCTTGGCAAGAACCGGTGGTGGGTTTTTCTTCTACACATTTCACAATTACGCGGCGGCGCAACACTTGTTTTTGACCTTTCAAATCAACCCCGGTCAATACAATCGTGTATTTACCGCACGGCAATTCCGGCCCGATAATCCCTTTGCGGCCGTTCCATAAAATTTGGTGATATACCGGCGAGAAACCTTCCAACTGGCGCACCACATAATATTTACCGTCGCGCCCATGCAAGATAACCTGCAACATCCAGTTATCTAACGGAGTAACCGTTTCTAAGACGGAGAAGTCAATCGCAAACGCTTCGCCCAAGGCGCGGTCAATGGCGCGGCACGGAGGCACAATGGCCATGCTCAGTAACGGATCAGTTGATTTTTCTTCGTTATCTATTAAACGCGTAGGCAATTTAGCATCATAATCAAATACAACAGAAAGACCTTGTAAATTGGAAAATTTGGCAGGGACTTCTTCATCTACCAGTCCCATATTGTACGAAAGTTTACCTTGAGAAATACCGCGTTTTACTAAATACGATTTAAGGGCCATCGCTTGGCGAATACCGGCCAACGTTACATCATCCGTATAAGAGCCTGCAGGCAAAATAGTATAACTTGCCCCTTGGGTAAGTGCTAAGAGTTCATACACATAGTTGAGCGTATCCAACGAATCGGCACGGAAATAATTTCCGTTGAATAATTTGTCTTTGTCTATATCAATGGCGTCCGGGCGGCCGTCGTCACGCATATACAAATGCACGCCGGGCGTGTTTTTTAAGGCTTCCACTACTTCGTCCGTCATGCTTTGCAATTTTTGCGCGGTGTACAAGTTGCGCGCTCTTATGGCTTCGTCGCTGGTTAAATCCGCAAACGTAGAAGAAGTTGTTTGCACGGGAGCGGCTTGCACATACGGCGCAGGTGCCGCGGCAACCGGAGTGGTTTGTTCGGTATAAACGACCGGCGCGGCCGACGTAGTAGTCATAAAATGTTCCCGCGGCGCTAACGGGTCATTTAATTCATCAAGTTCTTGTTGCGTAGGAATTAAATACTCTTGCGTTTGAGCCGGTTGCGTTTGAGCCGCCGTCGTATCTTGCACCGGGGTTCCCATTTGTACCGGCGCGACCGTTTGCACCGGTTGGGCATTTTGCACAGGAGCCATAAATTCGTCCAAGGCAGTGGGTTGCCCGTTTTCATCCAACGCGTAACCCGCTAATTGGCGCGCTTCAATTTGCTCGGTCAAGGTTTGCGGCACTTGGTTTAAGGCTTCGGCGCTTTCCTGGATGGCTTGTTCGCCTTCGGTAGCCAGTGTGTTCAAACGTTCGGTACCGTAGTTGGCCATATTGGTTACCGGATCTACTACGGTTTGGGTGGGTTGGTCCGGGAAGGTAAGGTCCACTTCTACCGGGGTTTCAATGCCGCCGATTTTGTTGTGGATGGCATCAATGTAGTTGTTGGCACGGGCCTGTTGCGCGGCCGTTCCGTTCATCAACACATCCACGAAATAATCCATGGCTTTGTCCGTATCGTTTTTGCGATAGGCTTCAATCCCTTTTTCTAATGATTTTTCTGCCGACGTGGCAGCCCGGGCGATATCGCCGACAAAAAGCAGTCCGCCCACCAGTACTAACACATACAATAACGGTCTTTTTATTTTACTCATGAGTACTCATTCCTTGCGTTAGGATTGTTTCTACAATCGTACGCCGATATTGCTATTATAGCAATTTCGGGCACATTGTAAAGACATTTTTTTCTTTTACGGCCCTTCGTTTTTTGCAACTAGTTTGCTACTAAAAAAATTGTATCAAAATTTCCGTTATTTTTCACGGGCTTTATTTAACTTTTCCAGTCGGGCCAGCGCGGGGGCGCAATCGGGATAGTAGAACAGCGCGTTCTCCAACGCCCGGCGGGCACCGGCCTCATCCTCGGCTTTGTAATACAAACTGGACAGCGCCAAATTGGCCCACAAATTATCCGGGTGTTGGCGTAACACTTGCTGCAGTTGTTCTTCAGACCGCAAATCATTTCCCCCCAGCGAAAGCACCTGCGCCAGCAAAATGTGTCCGTTCATATCGTGCGGATATTGAGCCACGTAGGCTTCTATA
>ONQH01000166.1 GCA_900319885.1 Candidatus Avelusimicrobium ruminicola | reverse complement strand
TTCTATATGACGGCCTTGCTAATGGGGCCCTTTATTTTACTGTTAAATCTGCCTGTTAAATCAACAAAGTGGCCCAAAATATGGGTTACGGTTTTGCTGGTGGAATTTATTTTTATTACCGGTTTTTTGGTAGCCGACTATATTTATTTTCCAAACGTGGGGCGACATATTGCCGAAGAGATTATTCAGGTTTCTAACGATTGGGGATATGTAGTGTCTTACGCTGTTACCCAGTTGTGGTGGGCTTTACTGCTTTTGTTTGCGGGGTTAGGGGTTGCCTTGCATTATATTTATAAATATATTTCTGCCAACGCTACGTGGGGCAGAACACGCAAGCAAACCATACTAACGCTTGTGTGCATTTTGCTACTTGTAGTGTTGGGCATCCGCGGGCATTTAGGCCGCGGAAAATCGCTGGGGGTGGCAGATGTATATAATTATGCACAGTCTTCGGCCGGGGCGGCCCTTACCTTAAATGGTGCCTTTACGGCTTATCAGGTGGGGCGTAAAGGGACGCAAGAGTTTACAAACAATTTCCCGTTAGAGCAAGCGATTGCGTTTACGCAGCGCCAACTGATTGCTGCGCAGGAAAATGTACCCGAAGCGTCCTATCCGCTTATGCGTCAACGTACGCAAGTTTCCGCAGTTGCATTTTCTAAAAAACCGAATATTTTAATCGTACTATTGGAAGGGTGGCCTCCGCAATATATTGATGCGATTGGACATAAGAATTTTAAGGTAACGCCTGTATTTGATGAAATTGTTAAAAACGGGATCGTCTTTTCCAATGCGTATGCGGCCGGCCAGCGCAGTATATTCGGGTTTGCGGCGGTGCTGGGCAGTATTCCGCTGATTCCGGGGTTACCCATGTTTGGGTATGGCCTTGAAATGGCCTCTTTATCCCCCTTCCCCAAGCATTTTGCCCAAGCCGGCTATTACACGTTTTTTGCACAAACTTCCCACCGCGATTCGTACCGTTTGTGTGCGTTGGCTTCCTATTTAGGCGTGCAAGACAGTTATGGCTGGGAAGATATTCCCGAACGCTTTAACTATAACGAAAAGGCTCCTTTTGGATACGATTATGATGCCATGCAGTTTGCTGCCGATCAAATTGCTAAACATATGGACCAACCTTTTATGGGGATGATATTTACCGGCATAACGCACGAGCCGTTTATCTCCACGCTTTCTCAATTTGATATTTATCCCAATGATACGTGGGAGCATGGTTTCTTAAACTCACTTGCCTATGCCGATTGGTCTATCGGCGAGTTATTGAAACGAGCCAAGCAAGAAGGTTGGTTTGACGATACTATTTTTGTATTTGTGGCAGACCATACTTCCGGCCCACGTGAAGAAGGAACGCTCAAACGTAATTTTCATATTCCGCTGGTTGTGTATGCGCCCAAACATTATGCCGCGCGCCAGATTGATTATGTGGTATCGCAATTAGATATTGCGCCCACGTTGTATAATATGGCCGGTTTAACGCCTGTATATACCGCTTTCGGGCGTGATATGTTTGATGCGGCGGCTCCGCACCTGGCCATGGTGGCAGAAGGGAGCAATATCGGCTTAATTACCGATAAGGGGGCCATCCGGCACACCGGCACCAAATTACTAACGGTAGAACCCTATACAGATGATTTTGATGTCCAACAAGCGCAAAGCGCTTTATTAGCCCTTAATAAAACCGCTTACACCTTACTCAAGGAAAATCGTTGGTATAATCCGCACTACGAGGTGTCTCATGGACGATAAGTGGATTATTGCCATTGACCAGGGAACATCCGGTTGCCGGGCATTTGCCATAGATAGTGACGGTAAAATCCGTGCTCAAAAAAGTAAAGTTTTTTCCCCCCATCGCCCTCAAAAAGGGTTGTCTTTCTATCAGGCCGAACAATTACTGACTAATCAAGTAGAAGTGCTCAATGCGTTACTAGATGAAGTGGGGCCGGAAAAAGCCGCCGCGTTAGCGGTTTGTTCGCAACGCTCTACCGTGGTACTATGGGATAAAAATACCGGGCGTTCGGTGGCACCGGTCCTCACGTGGGAAGACGGGCGCGCGCTCAAAGAGTCGCAATCGGCCCCTATTACGCAGGCGGAAATTCATCAACAAACCGGATTATTTAATACTCCGTATTTTTCCGCCCCTAAAATTGCGTGGTGTTTAGCTAATCATCCGGAGGCTAAGCATGCTGCCGAGACCGGAGTGTTATTGGCGGCGCCTGTTGCTTCTTATTTGATTTGGCATTTAACAAAAGG
>ONQH01000113.1 GCA_900319885.1 Candidatus Avelusimicrobium ruminicola | reverse complement strand
TGACATGATAGCGAAAAAAATTGACGCAAGGGAGGCTTTGCCGGCGTGATGGATGACTATACCAAACTGGTAAAAAAGAACCCGGAAGGGATGAAATCGTCTATCAAATTGGCTATTCAATTAGTTACCGCGATTGTGGTAGTGGGTTACTTGGCCATTAACCCGCCCAATGCACAGTATGCTACGTCGCTGATTATTCCGTATATGAGCAAGATGTTTATCAACTTGTCCGTCTTCTATTTTGCCTTTGCTATGTTGGTGATTGTAGGCACATCCAACGCTACCAACCTGACAGACGGGTTGGACGGACTAGCCAGCGGATGTATGGTGTTTACCGCTATTACCTATGGTATTTTTGCTTACGTAGCCGGGAACGTCAACTTTGCCGATTACTTAAAAATTATTTATGTGCCCGGGGCGGGGGAAATTACCGTATTTATGGGGGCCCTGATTGGGGCGTGTATGGGATTTTTGTGGTTCAATGCCTATCCGGCCCAAGTGTTTATGGGGGATACCAGTTCGCTCTTTTTAGGCGGGGTGATCGGTACCGCCGCTTTGTGCGTAAAGCAGGAACTTTTACTGCCGATTGCCGGCGGATTATTCCTGGTGGAAACGCTTTCCGTGATGTTGCAAATGGGATACTTCAAAATGACACACGGGAAACGCCTATTCAAAATGGCTCCTATTCACCACCACTTTGAACTGATGGGCATCCCGGAGCCTAAAGTAATTGTACGCTTTTGGATTGTGGGCGTGGTGCTTATGTTAATTTCGCTCGCTTCCTTGAAGATTCGTTAATATGGTAAGTTTATTTTCTAAGCCGCCCAAACGGCGTAATACATTTATGCAAACCCCGGCCTCTTTGGTGGGGCGGAATCAGTCGCGCAAAAAATGGCAACCCCTTAAACTGGACGGAACGATTGCCTTAATTAGTTTTATTTTTGTGCTGACGGGATTATTATTTACCTATTCTTCCAGCGCATTTGAAACGACGCAATACGTTAAACGTCAGTTGATATTTGATATTGCCGGTTTGATTGCCGCGGGGTTTTTGTCGCAAATGTATACGCGGATCCAGCGGATGAAAATTTTCCGCCCGATTAACCTACTGATGATTACGTGGGTACTTTTGATTATTGTGCTCTTTACGCGCGAACAAGCCAACACGCACCGGTGGATTGACTTGGGATTTATCAAAATTCAACCGTCTGAAATTGCCAAAGTAACCCTGGTTATTTATATTGCAGATTGCTTGGATAAAGTGTCCGGTAAATTAGCCAAAAATTGGCGTGCCATGATTCACCCTATCATCATGGCCGGTATTACCATTTTGCTGGTCTTGGCCGAAAAAGATTTAGGAATCCCGGCCCTGATGGGCGTTGTGTTTTTGGCTATGCTCTTTGTAGCCGGGGCCAAATGGTGGCATGTAGCCGGCATGGGCGGGATGGCTGTGGTAGCGGGTGTGGTGCAAATGCTGGTAGTGCCGTATCGCCGGGCCCGTTTATTTTCGTTCTTGCACATTGGCAACTATACGGACAACAGTACCAACTATCAGGTAATGCAGTCTTTCATGGCAGTCGGTTCCGGCGGTTGGTTAGGTAAGGGGTTAGGAAACAGCGAACTGAAAATGCAATATCTGCCGGCGGCCCATACTGATTTTATTTTCTCGGTTATGTGCGAGGAAGTGGGCCTGTTTGTGCTGCTGGTTGTATTCGGGTTTACCTGGCTTTTGATACGGGGGGTGATGTTGGCGCGTATCGCGAAATCCACCTTTAACAGTTTGGTGATTTTCGGCCTTACCCTTACGCTGTGTGCCCAGGCATTTTTTAATATGTCCATGGCAATCGGCTTGGCCCCTACCAAAGGGATTGCGTTGCCGTTCTTTTCCTACGGGGGAACGTCGGTAGTGATGACGCTGGTGATGATTGGGATTATCTTAAATCTGGTAGCCGTAGATAATGCGCCTGCTACCGCGCGCGAAGATTTTACATATTATAAAAATAGGAACCGTCTATGAATAACACGCGTTTTTTGATTGCTTCCGGCGGAACGGGGGGACATTTCTACCCGGGTTTTGCCTTAGGCAAAGCCCTGTATGAACAGGGTAAAGAAGTTTTATTTGTGGTGCGCCAAAACGATCCGGCCATTACTACCTTGTCGGCTCACGGGTTGCCCTATCAAGAAATAGATTTGACGGGCTTTCCGCGTTCGGTAAATCCACTCGTACAAATGCGTTTTATGGGGAAACTGATTAAATCGTTACGTCAAACACGTCAAATTATTAAATCGTTTCAACCGCAAGTGACTTTGGGGATGGGGGGATATGTGTCTTTCCCGCTTATTTTTTGTTCCCATCAAATGCACGTAAAAACCGCAGTCCATGAATCAAATGCGATTTGGGGTCTTTCTAACAAAGTATGCGCTTCGTTTGCCAATTTGCGCCTGATGGGCTTGCCCATGCAAAAAACGTACAAAAATGCGGTGCTTTCCAGTACGCCTATCCGGGCGGAATTTGCGCAGGCTGTCTCGCGCGAGGAAGTGCTTAGTTCCCTAGGCTTAAACCCGGCGTTACCTACCGTGCTGATTATGGGCGGTAGCCAAGGGGCTAAAGGTCTTAACGAAGCCTTGCCCGGTGTGATTAAACAATTTACGCAGTGGCAGTTTATTCACCTGACGGGGAAACGCTGGTATGAAACGCAAGTGGCGGCTTATGAGGGGTTGCCTAACGTCAAAGCATTGGCCTATAGCGAAGAAGTGTACAAGTTGATGAAGGCGGCCGATTTGATGCTTTGCCGCAGTGGGGCCAGTACGCTGGCGGAAGTAATGGCTTGCCAAGTACCCGCGGTGCTAGTACCTTTCCCGCATGCGGCAGCCAATCACCAGTATTTTAATGCCAAAGTATTGGCGGATGCCGGCTGCGGCGCGGTGGTGGTAGAAGGGAAAGATTTTGCTACGCGGCTGGCTACCACGTTAGGCAATTTGTCACCTAATACACTGGAGACTATGCGTAAATCCTACGCCTCCCTGCAGGTGCCTAACCCCTTGCAAGCCACCCAACGCATTGTGGAACTACTTATTAACTTATAAAAAAACCCGGCCTTGAGAGCCGGGTTTTTAGGTGTTGCTTGTAAATTATAAGTCTGTAAACAAACGGCACACTTGGGTATAATCCCCTTCGCAACCGTTTCCGGCCACGGCGGGAGATTCAAAATTAGCATACGTAATGGTGTAGATAGGAGTTGCGTTATTACGATCATAACGTTCAACCGTTAAACTACCATTGTTAATCGTGTAACAGAAGTTTCTGGTAACAAAAGCTCTTTGGCTGTCGCTAGTACAAGCAGTAGCTGGATTTCTGCATGAATTTGCCCACTGGCCACCCTTTAACTGCACATCCGCAATTTGCTGACAATTTGTTACCGTTTCCCCGGGGAATTCCTGGTCGCGGCGTTGCATAGCATCCAAAATCGCCTTCGCATTTACCAAGGCTTCCGTGGCGCGGGATTTTTCTACCACGGCTTCATATTGCGGCAAAGCCACCGAGGCCAAAATGCCGATAATCAACACGACTACTAATAATTCTATTAACGTAAAACCTTTCATAATTCCTCCTTATTAAAACCAACTACTAATAGTATACAATTTTTCGCGAATTTGACAAGTGATTTGACAAAAAACTTTTAATATATTATTATATGAACATATATTCATATATTGGAGAAAATAATGTCTACCAAACACATAACCAAAACCCCATTAGATATTAGTGATGAACGGCTTTATGCCTTGGCTGATTTATTTAAGGTATTTGGGGACAGTACCCGCTTACGTATTATTTGCTGTTTGTTTTCGTGCGAGCGTTGCGTGCAACATATTGCGGAAGAATTGCATATGAATCAGTCTGCCATTTCGCATCAGCTGCGTTTTTTGAAACAAAATAAATTAGTAAAGAACCGCCGGGAAGGGCGCACCATTTTTTACGCACTTGCCGACGAGCATGTAAAAACGATTTTTAATCAAGGTTTTGAACATATTAA
>ONQH01000115.1 GCA_900319885.1 Candidatus Avelusimicrobium ruminicola | reverse complement strand
GCTTTGGCTAATGTCCACGGGCCCAGTTCCACGTCGGTATCCGGTTGTTTACCGGCACATAATTCCTCGCACAAATGCTGATAGTTTTCAAACGGTTTTTGATAGACAGCATCAACTAATCCTAACTTGAGTCCGTGTGGGGTTAGGCGCAAGTCAGTATTATGGTTACGCAGTAAAATGCGGTACTCCGCGCGCGACGTAAACATCCGGTACGGTTCATTAACGCCCTTATTGACTAAATCATCAATGAGTACGCCAATGTACGCCTCGTCACGGCGCAAGACAAACGGCTCTTTACCCTGCGTGTAATGCGCGGCGTTAATGCCGGCCATCAACCCCTGTCCGCCGGCTTCTTCATAACCGGTGGTTCCGTTAATTTGCCCGGCTAAAAACAACCCGGGTACTTTTTTATGTTGCAAAGACGGGTACAAATCTTTCGGGTCGGAAAAATCATACTCTACCGCATAGCCGGGGCGGGTAATGGAGCATTTTTCCATCCCGGGTACAGAGGCAATCAGCGCGCGTTGTACCTCTTCGGGCATACTGGTAGAAAACCCCTGGATATAATATTCTTCGGTGTAAAAACCTTCCGGCTCTAAAAAGAGCGGATGGGAAGTAACTTCCGGAAATTTTTTAATTTTATCTTCTACCGACGGACAATAGCGCGGCCCTTGGCTATGGATATTGCCCCCATACAAGGCCGAGCGCATAAAATTATCACGCAAAATTTTATCGGTAGCCAACGTAGTGTGGGTGATATAACATTGGCCAAAGTTTTTGTGTGCCAATGTAGAGACATCCGTAAAATGGCTCATGGTCCAAAGCGGCTGATCGCTGGGTTGCGGGCGAAATTGCGCAAAATCCAGGTGGCGTGCATTGATACGCATCGGCGTACCGGTTTTGAAACGGGAAATGTGCAGTTGTAAATCTTCGCGCAAGTTGCGGGCCAGTTGGTTAGCGGGCATATCGTTGTAGCGGCCGCCGGGGGTCATCACCGTACCGATATGGATGGTGCCGGCCAAAAAAGTGCCCGTTGTTAAAATAACGCTTTTCGTCTTATAATACGTGTCGCGCAACGTAACCACGCCACATACCCCGGTATCGTGGGTATCAATTTTAACTACTTCATCTTGCATCAAATCCAGGCCGGGTTGTTTTTCCAGCAGGTGCTTAAAGGTAAATTGGTACTGCTTTTTATCGCACTGTACCCGTGGGGAGTGAACCGCCGGGCCTTTGCCGGTGTTTAGCATGTGATAGTGCAAAGAGGACGCATCTGTTACGCGCCCCATGGCGCCGCCCAAGGCATCAATTTCGCGCACAATTTGGCCCTTGGCAATTCCGCCGATAGACGGATTGCAGGACATTTGGGCAATCGTATCTAAACTTTGGGTTAACAAGAGCGTACGCGCGCCCAGTTTGGCCGCCGCCAACGCGGCCTCACACCCGGCATGTCCGCCGCCAATTACAATTACATCATACGTATCATGACAAACAAACATTTACTTCCCCATACAAAATTTTGAAAATATAATGCCCAGCACGTCGTCGGGCGTAACTTCGCCCAGCAAATCTTGCAAATAAAATAACGCTTTGCGGATATGCTCCGCCAAAAATTCACCCCCGGCGTTGACCTGCAATAAGGCTTCTTCCAAATCGGTTTGGGCGCGCAGTAACGCCTCATAATGGCGCAAGTTGGAAATTAAAATTCCGTCCACTGTTTCTGCCTCGTCCATATCTTTAACAAGCGCATTTTTTAGTTCTTGGATGCCTTGTCCGCTCTTGCAGGATACTTCCACAATGACAAAACCCTGCGTGTCGGCAGGCAAGTCCAACGGGACGACGGTCCGGTCCATTTTATTACGCACAATGAGCGTGCGTTTATGCTGCTCTTTAATTTGTTGCCACAGCGTGCGTTCGGCCTCGCTAAGTGCCAGCGACCCGTCCGTAACCCAGACAATGACGTCAGCCTTTTCCATGGCGCGCACACTGCGGCGCATACCTTCCTGTTCGGCCACGTCTACCGCGTGATCACGGATGCCGGCGGTATCGGTGAGGATGATTTTTTGTCCGTTAATATCTAACGTTTCTTCTACGGTGTCGCGCGTGGTACCGCTTTGGGCGGACACAATCGCCCGGTCAAACCCCACCAGCGCGTTAAGCAAACTGGATTTACCGCTGTTAGGTACCCCTACCAGCGCCACTTTGAGACCGTCTTTAATAAGCCGCCCGACGGAAAACGTCTGTGCCAACGCTTTGATATGCGTCAGGACCGATTGAATTTGCTGGGTAATGTAGTCCGCCCCCAGCGGGGTCATTTCTTCGTCCACATCATCCAGGCGTACTTCAATTTGGGCGAGCAATTCGGCCAGTGTGGTTTTGAGTTGGGTCAAACGGGCGGATAATTTACCGTCTAACGTATGGATAGCCAACCGGTGCGCCGCCTGATTACCCGAGGCAATTAAATCACAAACGGCTTGGGCTTCTATCAGGTCCATTTTACCGTGCATAAACGCCCGTTGGGAAAATTCCCCCCGCCTGGCCGGACGGGCCCCATACGCACACAACAATTCTAACAGACGTCCTTTAATGTAAGAAGAACCATGAACAGCCAACTCTACCACGTCTTCCCCGGTAAAAGAGTGGGGTGCTTGGAAGAAAGTTACCAAGGCTTTATCCAGCACTTCCTTTCCGTCAAATAACGTGCAAAAGGTTTGTACCCGCGGTTGCCAGGTACGTGCATGGAGCACCACCCGGTTCAAAATCGTCAAGGCTTGCGGGCCGGACATCCGCACCACCGCCACAGCAGCACTGACAGGCCCGGTAGAGACCGCACAAATGGTATCGTTCATATAGATATATTTTAGCAATTTCGCGCGCGTACGAGAAGGGTTTTTTTCTGGGTCTTTATTTTTCCGGCATCTGGGCCTTTTGGCCCTAGCGGCCCTACTGCCAAAAACGATACAATACAACTATGAAACGTTTATTTCTTTTATTTGTAGCGGGGGTTCTGCTGACGCAGAGCACGCCGCTTTACGCCGGCAAAAAACCTACTCCTAAAAAACGGGTGCGGCTGTCTACCAGCCGACTAACCCGCTTGTTATCCGCCGGAATACAAACCCACGAGGCACTGGCCCGGCGTATTAGCGAACTGGAACAAAAAAATGCCCAATTAGCGGCCCAAAACCAACTGGAACGCGCCTACCAAAGCCAATTATTTGACCGGGCCCGCCGGGCGGTATTTCGTGCATTCCCTTATGAAAGTTCCTCCGGGCATGCGTTCACGGGTACGATTATTAAACATAATTATAAAGGGCATGAAGAAATCTTTGGCGTTGTGGCCACCCACGCGCTCCAGGGGGTTCCCTATTCGGCTGGTTTATTTCTCAATAAGGAATTCCAAGCCGTCTATGTACACGGCAACGTACCCCATATCATCCCGGCTAAAGTAGTGCAGTTTTCCCCCTTTTCCATGCGTGATTTAGCCTTGGTAAAATTTGATCCGGAGTTTGAAATCTTGTTTGACCCGATTCCGCTGGAAGATTTTACACTCAAACTACCCGCGCAAGGCTACTCGCAAGGATATGCCTGTAATATTTTATCCAAACAGACGTTCCCGATTGTCGGTATGACTTCTGTGGGTACGTTGACTTCCCGCTTGCCGGCGGCAGAACTGGGCCAGCGTTCCGGCTTATGCGGAGCCCCGGTGTTTACCAAAGACTTTCGCCTCGCCGGTATTCATATTGGCAGTTCCTATACCACCAACACCGGCTATATTGCCCCGCTATCTACCATTAAAAGTTTAATCCAGGCCTATCACGCGGCAGATCCCCAGCCTATTTTGCTTTCTATAGGCGGGCGGGAAATCGGTCGTTTGGCTGTGAATGAATTTGTATCGCGTATTGAAATTTTAGACGCGTCCTACCCTACGCTCTGGAAGGAAGATACCAAGGCCAAATTCTCCTTGGGGGCCGCCGAAGAGGAA
>ONQH01000176.1 GCA_900319885.1 Candidatus Avelusimicrobium ruminicola | reverse complement strand
TTTGGCGTGCTGAAAAGTTTGGGTGGGGGCATTACTTCTATGGTATCCGGGGGCGATTCAGCCGCGCCAGCCGAGGTAAAAACACAAACGATATTAGGGCCGGATGGAGAACCGCTAGAGGTGCCGGTGGTACAGACCGCGCAACAAATCTCCGGCGAAATGGATTACGACAAATTTGACACGTTAGTCAATTTTAAGGATGGCACTGCCACTGTGAAGGAAGGCACGTTTGTATCTACCATGATGTCTATGCGTTTAGACGGAACGACCGATTTTAACACGGGAATTGTAGATTTAACCGTGCATGCCGCGCCGGGCCGCCACGAGGTAGACGGCATGATGCCTTTAACGCTTAAAATTGGGGGCACTATTGAAGAGCCCAAAGGCAATATGCAACTTATCGGCAGTGTGGCTTCTTTAGTTACCCAAAGCGTGACGAATAATGTGGTGTCTCGTCAAGTGACGAAGGGCCTTAAAGGGTTATTTGGACTATTCAAAAAAGACAAGCAGCCCGCCCCAGCCGAAGAACCGGCCACTACTGCAGAATCAGCGCAAACCCAACCCTAAAACTAACCCTGTTGGGAATATTGCTTGATTACATCTTGTTTGAAGGACAGGAACGTACCCTTTGTAATGGCGGTGCGGGCCTGTTCCATTAAATGAATTAAAAAGCGGATGTTGTGAATAGACAGAAGGCGGTGGCTGGTAAGTTCCTGCGCGCGGAATAAATGGCACAAATACGCACGGGAATAGTTACGGCATGTAAAGCAGTCGCACTGGTCATCTAGCGCAATTTCCTGTGTGCGGTATGCCGCATTTTTGATATTGATGCGCCCTTGGGAGGTCATCACCATCCCGTTACGGGCTACGCGTGTAGGCCATACACAGTCAAACATATCTACGCCGCGCTCAATGCTGTTAAGCATTTCCACCGGGGTTCCCAGTCCCATAAAATAACGCGGTTTCCCTTCGGGTAAATTTTCGGTTACGGCCGATACGGCTCCGTTCATCTGGTCTAGCGTTTCCCCTAATGAAAGGCCGCCAATGCAATACCCGTGCGTAGGTAAACCGGCCATGTGCAAGGCGGCTTCTTTGCGCAAATCCGGAAAAATAGCCCCCTGTATAATGCCGAATAAAAGGGAATTATTCACCGTAAAACTACCGTCCGCCTGTTGGGTAATCTCTTGCGTGGGCACGGTGTGGGCATAGGCGCGGGCGGCCCGCTCGGCCCAGCGTTTAGTGATGTTCAGGGCTTCGCGCGCGTCGTGCTTGGAAGGGTCTTTAGCGTGGATGCACACATCCAGCATGGTCCAAATGTCCGAGCCGATTTCACTTTCAAATTGAATTACATTTTCCGGCGTGAATAGGTGTTTACTGCCATCATGGTGCGATTGAAAGGTAACGCCTTCTTCTTTTATTTTGCGGAATTTTGGCAAACTATATACTTGAAACCCGCCTGAATCGGTCAAAATATTCCCGTTCCAGTGCATAAATTTATGCAAGCCGCCCACCTGTTGCAAGAGTTTGGTAGTGGGGCGCAAATATAAGTGGTAGGTATTGGAAAGCAGACACTCGGCCCCGGCATTTTTCAAGTCCTCATCCGTGAGCGCTTTTACACAGCCTTGGGTGGCTACCGGCATAAATACAGGTGTATGCACTGCCCCGTGACGGGTGTACAATACGCCGGTACGTGCCTGACAATGCGGATCTTTGGATAGGATCTTAAACGGGGAAAGCATACTTTATTTTAGCATTTTACAAAGCAAGACGTTGAAATGTTTCGCAGAGGGAGCCGCCTTGACAGATAACATCTTGATTTGAAAGTTGTTTTTTGATAGAGTCTAAATGTATCTAATAGAGGGGTTGATGCTCCTCAAAAGTGTAATATGCAAGGTGCAATTATTTAGCACGCATATTTCTATATTTAATAAGGAGGATCCTCAAAAGTGTAATATGCAAGGTGCAATTATTTAGCACGCATATTTCTATATTTAATAAGGAGGATCCATGAAAAAGAAAGCATTTACATTGACCGAATTACTGGTAGTAGTGGTAATTATCGGGGTATTGGCGGCAGTGGTACTACCCAAGTTTACCCAAGTATTGGAAACACGCCGCACTACGGAAGCGGAAGAAATTATGCGTGCCGTGCGTAGCGAGCAGGAAGCGCGCTGTACGCTAGATAAAAATTATACTGCCAATCGGGCGGAGTTGTCGTCTTTCCCGGCTAACGAAGGGAACAACTATTACTATTCGTTTACCCCCACGGGGATAGCGGCGGTCAGCAGGAACAAAGACTATACGTTGCGTATCCCAAGTTACCGCAACGGAGAAATTTGTTGTGACGGGGATGATTGTGCCCATTTAGGCAAAACCTACCCGGTGTGTCCGGCCCGTGTTGTGGCGGTGGACGAATGTGCGGCTG
>ONQH01000116.1 GCA_900319885.1 Candidatus Avelusimicrobium ruminicola | reverse complement strand
CGCTTGCTTGCACCTCCACCAATAAACAACCGTCCGTGGCAGTACGGAAATTGGCCGAGAGCACTAGTTTATCAAAGGGAAAAGGCGTACGAAACACGCCCGAAGTTACCGTTTTGATTCCGCCGGCAAAGGACTCTTCCGCCGGTTCGGACACGGTATGAAATTGATTAAAAACGCACGCGCGTGCAAGATGCGTAGGCATAAGGCAATATCGGGGCACCCGGACTTGAACCGGGAACCTCCCGCTCCCAAAGCGGGCGCTCTACCACTTGAGCCATGCCCCGTTAGGTATATTATACAAAACCCCGCATAAGCGGGGTTTTCAAATTTTTCCGGGACTAGGATTCGAACCTAGAATTAATGCTCCAGAGGCACCCGTGTTACCATTACACCATCCCGGAATTACATATATATTGTAGCACATTTTAAGGCAAAGGGGAATTTTGCCCTATATGCGGCAATTTGTTATAATAAATACATTAGCGCCTATAGCTCAATTGGTTAGAGCAATCGACTCATAATCGATGGGTTCCAGGTTCAAGTCCTGGTGGGCGCAGTAAAATTTGGGCTCCGCAACCGCGGGGCCTAAATTTTTCTCGTCGACAAAATCACTTTTCCCGCGCAATTTTAGGCCCTAAAAACCGCCCTTTTTTGGCAAGAGGATCTTTTTTGCGGTTTCTCGTCGAGAAATCATATTTTAGGGTGGTCAAAAAATGCCAAAAACGGGAAAGTACTCGGCAGAAAAATGGCAGAAAGTAATTCTGCCATATCTTGGCAACATAACTTTTTTCTACTAAAATTCCTTCTGCCATCCTACATACTTTTGGCAGAGTAGTACGCATGTTTTGACAATGCTATAATAAAGATAATAACCACTATGTCTAAATATATCAGCGAAGATGAAAAATTAATAAAGGAATGGGACTGGGATGCCAACAATAAAGAAGGCCTCGATCCCGCTCGCCTAACCTTAGGAATGGATAGAAAAGTCAACTGGATTTGTGCCAAAGGGCATAAATGGAAAGCTAGCATACATACAAGGCACTTCGCTAAATCCGGTTGTCCTTTTTGTGCTGGTCTACAAGTGTGGCCAGGATATAATGATCTAGCAACGACACATCCACAATTATTAAAGGAGTGGGATTGGGAAGCCAATAATAAAGAAGGAATTTATCCAACCCAATTTTCTGCTGGAAGTAGTCGTAAAAAGGTTAATTGGATTTGCAGCAAGGGACATAAATGGCAAAGGGATGTAGCCGGACGGGCCGCAGGGTATGGTTGCCCCTATTGTACCAATCAAAAGATACTTCCTGGATATAATGATTTAGCAACAACACACCCTGAACTATTAAAAGAATGGGATTATCAAAAAAATACATTAAAGCCAACGGAAGTTACGGCTCGGTCAAATAGAAAAGTGTGGTGGAAATGTCAAAAAGGGCATAGTTATGAGGCTACAACTGCTACAAAAACAGAAGGGAGAGGTTGCCCATATTGTTCAAACAAAAAAGTATTAGTGGGATATAATGATTTAGCAACCACCCATCCGGACCTTGCTAAAGAGTGGCACCCTACTAAAAATGACAATCTAAAACCGACTGATGTTGTGGCAGGAAGCGCAAGAAAGGTATGGTGGAAATGCCCAAAAGGACACGAATACCAGGCAAAAGTATGTGCTAGATCAGTTTTGCACAATGGTTGTGCTAAATGTAAGGAAGGAAATCAAACCTCATTTCCGGAGCAGGCTATATATTATTACGTCAAACAGGTTTTCCCCGATGCTATAAATAGATACAGAGATATTTTCGACAATGGCATGGAATTGGATATATTTATCCCTTCTAAAAGGGTCGCTGTTGAATACGATGGCTCTTTTTACCACAAAAAAGAAAGATCCTTAAAACGTGAAAAGATTAAGTATAACACTTGCCGACAGCATCGAATTAAACTTATCCGCATATGCGCAAAGGACAATTCTGATGTTTTTAATCTTACCTCAGACTATACGTTTATCGAACCGACTTTAGATGACTGCGATAATACTGAAGGGCTTGATAAAATTATTAGAGAATTGTTGTGGATGCTAGAGACTGACTTTGGATTAAGCCCACAAAGACAATATATACGTCAAAATGGCATGCTTATTCGTAAGATATCGGCCGATGTAAATATTGAGAGAGACAGATATAAGATTAATGCGTATAGGGAAAATGCTACTTTCAAGAAATCCTTGGCGGTAGTAAGGCCAGATTTAGCGGCAGAATGGGATTATGAAAAAAATCAGGGCTTAACGCCGGAAATGTTCCCTTCAGGATCTCATGCGAAAGTTTGGTGGATATGCAAGATGTGTGGGACGTCTTATGAGAAAATAATTCGTACTAGAGAAAAATTAAAAGTAACCTGCCCCAAATGTAATATTAAGTGCAAGTCCAAACAATATAAGCTATATATGTGTGATAAAAAAACATCCCAAATTTTGAAAGTATTTAATTCTGTCGCCGAAGCTTCAAAAAAGACAGGAATTTGTGATTCTAACATCGCAGGAGCGTGCCGAGAATCACGTAAGAGTGCTGGTGGCTATATTTGGCAAAAGAAATATGTTAACGAATACGATAAATAATAAAGCCCAAACAAACCAGAGCATTTATCTGCGCTGGAGAAACTTGAACCTACCGACAATAAATATACATTTTCTGCCAATTTGAGAACTGTCTTTGGCAGACTCGGAAAAAGCACGGCAGAAAATTCGTACACGCCCCGTCGGTAGTCCCACGCTTGGTGGACGCAGTAAAATTTGGGTTATCCCTTGTGGATAGCCCTAATTTTTTTCACACAGCACATAAACTGCTTTATGCGCGACAGGACTTGAAAGCCGCAGCCTACACCACACTATTTTTGTGACATTTTCTTTATCTTCTTATTGAATTGTTTTACGTGGCGAGGGTGTATCTTTTGCAGTTCTTTGTATTGGTCGTCAAAAGACATAGAAAAACTGAAAAAAGGCATGACTATATCTGCGCCGGCCTCCAGCGCCAACTCCATTTGTTCCCCCCGTGTTTTACCGGGGATATGGGCGGAAGTCATATTCAGGGCGTCTGGGACAATTAACCCGTTGAAGGATAATTCCCGGCGGATAAATTGGTAGAACTTGGGTGAATATGTGGAAGGAGTATCCGGGTCTATGACGGTATAAATGGCGTGACCGGTCTGCAGATAAGGCCATTTTTCGCAGCCCCGCATGGCGCGGATCTCTCCCTCTTTTAATTGCGCCAGTGAGCGGTCAATGACGGATAATTGCGTATGCGGATCCAAGCGGGCATTTGCAATCCCCGGCGCATGCTTATACACCGGGATAATATGAGCCTTATGTAACCCTTGCGCAAAGGCGCCCGCTAATAATGAAGCAATTTTGGGATCCGAAGAGAAACAACGAGTCCCCAAAAAATTACCGTCCCCACACGCTTCAGCCGTCGGGGCAAAATCAACATCAAAACCGGCCCGGGCAAGATCTTTGCCTATAGAATACCCATATTCATACACGGCACGATAAGCAGCCGCCGCATCTTTTTGAGCCATTTCGCCCCATGTTTTGGCAGCCGGATAGGTTTTGTTAGGGAAAAACCGTTGCAAACGATTGACACTTCCTCCCTCTTGATCAATAAAAAAATAGAGATTTTTTCTTTTCAGGGCTTGCTGAAGTTGCTTTTTGAGTTCATTAGGAGGAATTCCCTGTTCCAAACTGTTTTTCAAGAATAAAATTCCGTAGGGATTTACTTTTTTTAGGAACGCAATTTCTTCAGGAATAATAGGATTGGTTTGCAATACCAAAATGACAGGAAACAGGGGGCGAGTAAAAAAAATTCTTTTCACTCCCCACGCACCCAGGCCCCCAAGTAACAGCAGGGCCACCACCCAAAATGTTTTGCAAAAGGTACAATGACGTACGAGACACTTCATGATGTTGAAAAAGTTACCT
>ONQH01000173.1 GCA_900319885.1 Candidatus Avelusimicrobium ruminicola | reverse complement strand
GGGGCGCCACCATGGCGTTGATCTTCCTGGGCATCATCCCCATCGTGATCTTCTATCTGATCTGCCAGAAGCACATCATCAAGGGCGTTGCCGCCGGTGCTGTGAAGGGTTGATCCGTTTTAAAGTGGATGTTGAGGGCTGTGAGTCACGGCCCTCACTTTTTAATTACAAAGCATTTCGTTCACATACTGGACAAATATCGCCTTTTGTGGTACAATGCAATGACTATAAATAGGTGGTAGTATGCGGTGATCCTCGTTAGTGCCTGTTTGGCTGGATTTCCCTGTCGATACGACGGAAAGGCAAAGGCCTGCGAAACGATCGTGGAGCTGGTCAAGGCGGGGGAGGCGATTCCCGTTTGTCCCGAGCAGTTGGGCGGGTTGCCCACGCCCCGTCCGCCGGCTACAATTACTTCCGCTTCGGAAAGATCCAACCCTTCCCCTTTGCTTTGGATAAATTCCATAAATTTAGCAAGCGCGCACGCATGTTTTTTAGCGTCGTAGGGAAATTCAATCACTTCGCCTTTGCGGCCTTTTTGTGCCGGGGCTTTTTCATAGGCCATGGGACGCAAAGAGCACATTTCCGGGCGGATTTTGGCGCACGTAATCGTGGCCATCAAATTTCCGCCAAACGTAGGGCGCGTGGCGTGGAGTTGCCCGTCCGCCTCGTTAATAGTAACATCCGTTGCGTCGGCGGTTAGGCCGGTCCCAACAAATACCGCTGTTTTGGCGGAGAGCGAACGCCCCATATTAGTAGCCGGGATTAAAAATTTGTTGGGTTTGTACTGCGCAACCATATCCGCCAGCACGCGCGCGTACACGTCATCTACATAATTTTCCAACGCAGGGTCATCACACACGTAAACAACATCGGCCCCGTGGTTGATTAAATCTTGGGCAAAATTTTTGACATTGTGCCCCAGTAGTACTGCGCACAATTTTTCGTGCAACGTATCGGCTAATTGGCGGCCGGCCGTGAGCAGTTCGTAGGCAGTGGGGCTTAACTTGCCCCGTTGTGCCTGGGCGAAAATCCATACGTTTTTGTAATCTTTCAAATTCATATTATTTCCTTAAATGTATTTATTTTCTTTAAGCAGTTCCACCAGTTTGGCGGCTTTTTCTTTCCCGTTTGCCCCTTCCACCACCACGGCGTTTACCTCACGTTTGGGCACAAACGACTTTACCACCCGCGTGGGACAGTTGGCAATACCTAATTTGTTTTTATCGGCCTGCACGTCGTCCGCGGTCCATACTGTTACGTTGGCACGTTTGGCAAGCATACGGCCTTTTACACTGCGCACACGCGGCTTGTTAATTTCTTTCACAACAGAAATTACGCACGGAAAGGTTAGTTCCACCACTTCACTGCCATCTTCGGTAAGGCGTTCCACGACAATAGATTTTGCGTTTACGCGCACTACTTTTTTTACAAAGGCCGCGTTGGGGATTTTAAGCCAGGCAGAAATTTGCGGACCGATATGCCCCGTATCGCTATCGTTTGTTTGCTTGCCGCAGATGATTAAATCCACCGGCGCTAATTGATTGATTTTTTCAATCCCTTTTGAAAGTGCGTAAGAAGTGGACCATGTATCCGAACCGGCAAAAGCGCGGTCCCCCAGTTGAAAAACCTCGTCCGCCCCGCGGGCAATACTGTCACGCAGGACCGCTTCGGCTTGGGGCGGCCCCATGGTAATCACGGAGACTTTTCCCCCCACTTGTTCTTTGAGGGTAACCGCTTCTTCCAAGGCAAATTCATCAAAGGGGTTCATGGCACTTTCGGTGCCGGAACGAATTAAACAACCCGTTGCGGGATCAATTTTTACATTGTCAGATTTGGGCGTTTGCTTTACGCAAGCTACAATATGCATATTACTGCTCCTCGGCTTTGGCGGCATATTCTTTAATCAGTGCCGTTAAAATTTCGTTCTTTTGGATATGCGTAGTTCCTTCGTAGATTTGGGTAATTTTGGCATCACGCATATATTTTTCAAGCGGGAAATCACGCATATAAGCAATCCCGCCGCACAGCGTTACACACTCATCCGCTACTTCCATGGCCACGTTAGAGCAGAAAAGTTTGGCTTCGGCGCTGTATTTGGTCCA
>ONQH01000118.1 GCA_900319885.1 Candidatus Avelusimicrobium ruminicola | reverse complement strand
TCCAGCGAAATCATCCCGGAGCTGCCGGATGGCGCGCTGTTTGAAACGAAGCGGATGCTGGTGCAGGTGGCGTCCCAGCGGGTGGACGCGCTGGTGGCGCATGTGTTCAAGATGAGCCGAGGGGACGCGCAGGCGCTTTTCCCTGCCGGGAAGATCTTCGTCAGCGGCCGTCTGTGCGAAAGCCCCGGCCACACCCCCAAGCCCGGCGACGTGATCTCCGTGCGCGGCTTTGGCCGCTTCCGGAGTCACACTGCCGGCAAGGATCACAAGGGTAACGTCGCTGCTCCTGTGATTGGCTTTCGGCACCGCTTTTGCCAGGCATTAGCGATTGGAAACAAATCATCCAGCAAACCGCCCCCTATGCGAGGGAATTTCGCTTTGATAAATTAAATATGCGCCCTTCGTTTCAGCGTAAGGTTATGGACTTTATAGACGTGCATTACCCGCACTTGCTATCTTTGTATCACGAGATTTACGTACAACATAATCAAACTTATTGGGACCAATTACAGCAAGAAATTGAAACTTATGCCCAAGAGCAGCAAGTTTGCGCCACGGTGTTTTTTGGCAAAGAATCGGCGTTTGCCCCCGGGGAACCGGAAGATTCTTCCGCCCCCAACGTGCCGGACCCGGACCCTATGCAGCCTTCCCTTTTTTAACATACAAGAACCCCCGGTTTATCGCCGGGGGTTATTTAGGTTAAACTCTTACCAAGTTCAAATTAGCTGAGGTGTTTGGAAAGATATTTGTTCATTTCAAACATGCTGATTTGGGTTTTGTTATCAAAGAGCGGAGCCAATTTAGCATCGGTGTTAATCATGCGTTTGTTGGTTTTGTCTTGCAAACCGTTGTTTTTAATGTAGGTCCACATCTTTTTGACTACTTCCGTGCGGGGAAGAGCATTGTTGCCCACGATGGTTGCCAAGGTGGAGCTGGGGGTTAAGGGTTTCATAAATTGAGCGTTAGCTTTTGCCATAATAATAGGCCTCCTTTAAATTAAGTTACCTTTAGTATAGTATATTAGGGCACCCTTTGTATAGGGGGTGCCCCAATATTTTTTGAATCGTCGGAAAGTTTATTTTACTTTCGGAGCGGCAGACAAGATGGCCTTGCTGCAGCCGGCTTCGTATTTCTTGAAGTTTTCAACAAAAGATTTGGCCAACGCCATATATTTTTCCATATAGGCTTTTTTGTCTTTCCAGGTCTTTTGCGGGTTCAAGATGTTGGCAGGCACACCGGCACAAGCCGTCGGGATTTGGAAACCGAATACAGGGTCGGTCACAAATTTGGCTTTGGCCAGTTTACCGTCTAACGCCGCATTGAGCAAGGCACGCGTATATTTAATGCTGATACGGTTGCCTACCCCATAAGGGCCGCCAATCCAGCCCGTGTTGACGAGCCAGCAGTTGACTTTGTGTTTTTGGATTTTCTTTTTCAAAAGTTCCGCATACACAGACGGGTGCAAAGGCATAAAAGGCCCGCCAAAGCAGGTAGAGAACGTGCTGGTGGGTTCTTTGACGCCTTTTTCCGTGCCGGCCACTTTGGCGGTGTAACCGCTGATGAAGTGGTACAAAGCCTGATCGGGCGAGAGTTTGGAGATAGGCGGCATCACACCGAAAGCATCACAGGTTAAGAAGATGATGTTTTTGGGGTGGGTGGCGCGTTTGGATTCTACCGCGTTATCAATAAAGTTAAGCGGATAGCAAGCACGGGTATTTTCGGTAAGCGTGTCGTCATCCAAGTCAAGTTTGCCGGTTTCCGGGTCAAAAACTACGTTTTCCAAGACCGTACCAAAGCGGCGGGTGGTGGAATAGATTTGCGGTTCGGCTTCTTCGTTGAGGCGAATTACTTTAGCATAGCAGCCGCCTTCAAAGTTAAATACACCGTCTTCGTCCCAACCGTGTTCATCATCACCGATAAGTCCGCGGGTAATATCGGCAGACAAGGTGGTTTTGCCGGTACCGGACAAACCGAAGAAGATGGCACTGTCGTTCTTCTTGCCGACGTTGGCAGAGCAGTGCATGGTCATAATGCCTTTTTGCGGCAAGAGGAAGTTCATGACCGTGAACAAGGCTTTTTTGTTTTCGCCGCCGTATTCGGTGCCGATAACCAAGATGAGTTTTTTCTTGATGTTAATTAAGATGGCGGTTTCGGACACGGTTCCGTCGGTTTTCGGGTTTACTTTCATTTTAGGCAAGCAGATTAAAGTAAACTGCGGTACAAATTTTTTGAGGTCTTTTTGTTCCGGTTCAATAAACATGTTTTTTACAAACATATTCGTCCAGGCACATTCGGTAATGGCGCGCACTTTGAGGCGGGAGGCTTCACTGGAACCGACGTAGGCATCACGTACAAATAAATCTTTGTTGGCTACATATTTTTGTACTTTGGCAAAGATTTGGTTGAAATATTTTTCTTTGATGCCTTTATTGCTTTTATTGTAAAAGAGTTTACCGTCAATATCTTTGGTTTCTACGAAGTAGCGGTCATTGGGGCTGCGGCCGGTATGTTTGCCGGTACTTACGCACAAGGGCCCGCCATAGACGACGTTGGCTTCGTTGCGTTTCAAGGCTTCTTGATACAAGGCCGGGGTGGAAAGGTTCCAATAAACGGTCTTGCTGGTTTTGATTCCGGCTTTATCTAAACCATAGGTCGGTTTGAAGAAGTCCGGCTTTGCATTCAATGTTTTCATGTTGTTCCCTCTTAACTAATTTATCCCCTGTTGGGGCAGATTTTTTAAGGCGTCTGCTATACGGCGTACACCTTCTACAATGGCGGTTTTATCCGCACAAAAACTGATACGCAAGTACCCTTCGGCCCCAAAGGCCTTACCGGGTACTACGGCTACTAATACTTTTTCTAATAAATAGGTAGCCAGGGCGTTGGAGTCCTTATTATAATAACTAAAATCCACAAAACTATAGAACGTAGCCTGCGGCTTTTCCACGCGAATATGCGGAATTTTAGCCAGTTCGGCAAGCAAGGTATTGCGGTTATCTTCCAATACCGCACACAAATCTTTGACACAATCTTGCGAACCGTTGAGCGCGGCGCACGCGGCTGCTTCGCTTACGTCACTATTACACGAGGTGCTTTGCGCCTGCATACGGCCCATGGCGCTGATTAAATCGTGATTGGCACTGACCGCCCAGCCAATGCGTAGCCCCGTAAGCCCGTATAATTTAGATACGCCGTTAATGATTACTAAATTATTAAAATCTTTGGCGTACGCGCACGGATTGGGGGTTTTGGCTCCGTCAAAAACCAGTTGATGATAAATATCATCCATCACAAGGAAAATTTGTTTTTGCTCGGCAAATTCCACCAGTTCTTTAATGAAATCTGCGCTGAAAATATGCCCCGCCGGATTACACGGGCTGTTTAGCAAAATGGCTTTGGTCTTGGGCGTAACAGCGGCTTTGATTTCTTCTACAGTGACGCGCAAACCTTGAGATGGTTTTACAATGACCGGGGTTCCCCCCGCTAGTTTAACCATTTCCGGGTAACTTACCCAAAACGGTGCCGGAAAAACCACTTCATCCCCCGGGCCCACGGCCGCTAACAAAAAGTTAAATAGCGCTTGCTTGGCCCCGGCCGAAATGAGCACGTTGGAAACCTCAAACGTGTGAGCATAATGAGTTTTAGTATATTGTAACACAGCCTGTTTAAGTTCCGGCGTGCCGGAGGAAGGCGTGTATTTAATTTTGCGAGATTGTGCTTTTTGGATGATGGCATCTACGGCGGCTTGCGGCGCGGGATAGGTGGGTTCACCCCCGCCTAAATGGATGACGGGTTGGCCCGCGGCTTTGAGGGCGCGTGCTTTGGCATTGATTTTAAGTGTAGGCGAATCGCCGATTTGGCTCGCCCGGCTGCTAAGCGTAATAGCCATAAAAATTCCCTACGATTATTGTAGCAT
>ONQH01000132.1 GCA_900319885.1 Candidatus Avelusimicrobium ruminicola | reverse complement strand
TCGTACGGGATAGGAAACGTAATTACGAAAAAAATTATGGTGGATAACACGCGTGTGGGTTGGGAAGCCAATACGTTTCACCAATACGTTTTTGCGGCCGTAGTGCTGGGCCTAATTTGTTGGGCTGTGGAACCGGCCCCGGCGTTGGCGGTATTTAATACCAAACTGGTGCTTTCCATTATAAGTGCCGGTGTATTTTCCTCCGCGGTGGCTTTCCTGCTGATGATTGCCCTGATGAAACGCTGGGGGGCTACGCGGATGTCCTCGGTTACGTATTTTTCCCCGGTGATTGCTATGGGAACCGATATTTTATTTAGAGGGCGTATGCCCCAAGGGATAGAATTAGTGGGGATGGCACTCATCTTTATCAGTTTGTGGCTGATTCAAAAGAAAGTAGATAATTAACAAACTCCCCGGCAAAACCGGGGAGTTCTTATACGTTGCTTACAAATTTTAACAACTCTTTTTGCCGGATATTCTATCGGCGGGATCTCCATGTGCGCTATCACAGGCACGCCACTTCGTACCATCTTGCTTTGGGGAACCGGCCGGGCAATAATCTCCCGTACAATACGACGTAGCATCATAGGTTCCCGAAGCACAAGACCCCTTGCCGTTTGCATGACAAACAGAACCGTTCAAAAATTCGGAAACATCACAGGAAGTGCCCCCTATCCCATAACAATGAGAGTTGCCCGTAAAGGTGGAATGGCCGCACCCGCCCTTTTCATTGGAGTAACAACTAGATTCGGTTGTATATGTACTACGGCCGCAGGAGTAGCCATTGTTTGAAAGATTTTTACACGTAGAGCGAGTATACACACTGCCACTGCCGCAACTGGTGTTATTGGCGTTCGTTCCGCCGGTATTTCCTGTGCAAGCGGAATCCGTAAATTCGCTCCCCATACAAGCACCTTGCCCACTGGCTATACAGATGGAATTTGTAAAAGAACTGTTACTGCAAGCGGTTGCCTGGTTGCCTTCACAGGTAGATTGCTCATAGGTAGAATTAGAACAGGCGTTTTTCCCTTGCCCAGTACAAGTGGCTCCGCTGGCGGTAACATGCTGGCAACTTCCTTCTTTGGAACCGGTGCAAGTATCCCCGTCCTGCAACGTAACTCCCGATTCATTTTCATAATCCACGGTAAACGCCCCATCCGTGGCGCTGCCTTTTAGAATATATGAGGTGTATCCGGGAGTCAAACTACCTCTGTTAATTTTTTCTCCTTTTAGGGCATTTTCACATAGCCAAATGGCCGTGGCGTCCTCGTTTTTGGCCTCACAGTGAATATTCCCGGGAAATTGTTTGCTATGATTTTGATACACCACATAGCGGTTGTTTAGATTGGCACGCTGGGCAAGCACATAACTGTACGACTCGTCATTATGTAACTCAAAAGACGCTCCTTCTACATCTTGGGGGGGCCCTTTTAAATCCAGCGCATGTATATCGCTACTATAATGGCCTTCTGTTAAGAAATACATTTCATTTCCCGTATACACGGCATGTGCCAGGGGCATCAACGCGTGAAAACGGCTTTTATTAACCGCCCGTTGGTATTGTGGCAAAGCAACCGCCGCCAGCACGGCAATAATGATAACCACTACCAATAATTCTATAAGTGTAAAACCAGATTTTCCTAATTGCATACATATATCCTCCTGTTTTAGTATACCAAATACACAATAAAAGATAAAGGGAAAGGCGCTCTAATTAATTTTTACCCTTGTTTGATGCTCCAAATATGCTAAAATGTATTGGGTAGATTTTGCATTATTTTTCAATACAATTATACATAGGGGGAAAGGGTTATGGCACAAAATTTATCATCTGGCTCACTACTAAAACCGCTCTTGCGCGACCGCCAAACGGAAGCGGATATTCCGTCGGGTTATGGGAAAACGGAAAGTTATTTATTACCCAAAGATCCGGCTTGGATGTTCTTGTTTTGGGAAATTACCCAAAGCACTTTTGATTTTATTAAAAGCCAATATGGCGAGGCTGTACTCCAAGCGGCGCGCACCATCATTCGTTTGCATGATGTGACTGACGTTGTCCTTTTTAACGGAACCAATTCCGTCAAATATTATGACATGCCCGTATTATTTGAAGCACGCAGTTGGTATATCAATGCCCCCGAATCCGGCCGTGCTTATATAGCGGACCTGGGCTACCTGACCGACGATGGACGCTTTATTTTGGTAACACGTAGCAATGCCACCACATTACCCCCCGGCCATATTTCCAATATCATTGACGATAAATGGATGATTGTGGAAGGGGACTTCCAAAAACTCTTAAAACTCTCCGGAGCCGATTACATTGGGTTAGGCGCCAGCGAACTGATGCAAGTAGTAGGCCAGCGCTGGAAACTAACGGAACTTACTCCTTCCGGCGCACCGACTTCGTGGTCTTCGTTCGCTTTGCATTTAGACAAAGTACAGGATGAAGACATTTGGCTAAACGCGGACTGTGAAATTATTATTTACGGTTCCGCCTCTAAAAATGCCATTGTATCTATCAACGGCAAAGACATTGAACTCAAAGATGGAAAATTTACCATTCACCAGCATCTTAGTGCCGGGGATATTGTAGATTTACCGATTCACGCACGCAACGCTTCCGGCGATAAAACGCGTCATATCCACATCAAAGCACTACGCGAACAGGGGAAATAGTATGGGACAAGAAAAGGGTTATCTCGCGCTGGTACTGCATGCGCATCTTCCGTTTATCAAGCACCCGGAATACCCGGACTTTTTAGAAGAAGATTGGTTTTACGAAGCCATGGTGGAGACGTATATTCCGCTACTAAGCGTTTTTGAAAAATTGACTGACGAAGGGTGCGATTTCCGCCTAACTATGTCATTAACGCCCCCTTTGTGCAATATGATGGAAGATCCGCTGCTTATTGAGCGCTTCCGTCATTATCTCAACCAACGGGTAGAACTATCCGAAAAAGAAATTCACCGCACACAGGGTACGGAATTTGAAGGCGTGGCCCGGATGTATTTTGATAAATTCCGCCGCTACCAAGATTTATTTGAAAACCGCTACCACGGCCATGTACTCCAGGGATTCAAAAAATTCCAGGATATGGGCAAGTTGGAAATTATCACCTGTTGTGCCACCCACGGCTATTTGCCGCTGATGGTACACAAAGAAAGCGTAAACGCCCAAATTAAAATTGCCGCGCATGACTACCGCAGCCGGTTTGGCAAAAATCCGCGCGGTATTTGGTTGGCAGAATGTGCCTATAACCCCGGAGATGATAAATTTTTACGCGAAGAAGGCATCCGTTTCTTCTTTACCGAATCGCACGGGATCTTACACGGTACGCCACGCCCTAAATATGGGGTTTAT
>ONQH01000119.1 GCA_900319885.1 Candidatus Avelusimicrobium ruminicola | reverse complement strand
GCTAAGTCCCACAGAAAATCCTGAGTAAAAATCTGTCCCATATGTTTGGTTATATGAAATAGCAGCTTTTGCCAATTGAAGGATAGGATACAAAAGAGCGAGCGTAGCGATAGCTACAAGTCCCCACCACAATAAAGCCATGGGCCACACACTAAATTTTGCCTTTAGCACAAGCCAAGACAATCCAATCACACCTATCATGGTAGCTGGCAAAGCCCACCACATCCATTTACGTAGATTATGTCTGTCTTTGGTTCTCTCTTCCAAATTGCTCTGTACACTACCTAACGCTGCTTTAATGCCGCGCATTTGGCGGTCGGCGGTGCTTAAATCACCCGACGAAGAACCTTGCCCGGTGGTTACTTGTCCGTCTGCATCCACCGTGAGCCCACCTGAAATTTGCGCACTGGAAAGGAACGGGCGTCCCCCTTCGTTGGCGGAGTTGGTATTGTTGGCGGCAATCTTTCCGCTTTGTTTGCGGATCATGGCTAACTCGCTACGGGCGTTGCCGTAATTGGTACGCCACCCTTGCCCGCGTGCATCCTTATCTTCGCCCAGCCCGGACGAATTACCAAAACTGGCGCGCGAAGCCTGCATGCGGCTGCCTTCCTGCATTTTCTTAAGGGCCGCTTGCGCATCCGCCATGACGTTTCCGGCTTGGGCCATAGCATCCGCGGTGGGTGGCTTTATTACTATCTTGATTTTTCCCGCTGTTTTGAACCGCAAAAGAGTTATTCACATTACTGCCGCTACCGGCACGCACCGTACCGCCTTGGCCCCAGTTACGTGGGGCATTGGCCAGTTGAGCCGCAGTTTGCCCTTTAGTAGCATTCCCGGATGCAGCCCCCGGCTGACCGGCACCTTTCGCAGCGGCGGCCGCTTGCGCTTGGGCATTGTTAATAGCATCCCCTAAACCCGGGATTTCTTTTTGTAAATTCGCAAAAGCATCCAGTGAACCGTTTAATTGTTTATCGCCATTATCGCCCATACCTAGGCCTACTTCCCCGGCACCCATTTGATAGGCTTTGGGCATCCCGACGGAAGAATCATCTCCCTCCGCATACAAGGGTTGTACATCCGCATCGGCCAACGCGCGGGCGTCCTGCTCGCGGCGCAGTTGACGGTCCTGCAGTTCTAGCGTCTTGGCCGTAGCATGGAACGTAGAGGCTACATCCCCGTTAGATGTATATTGTCCGCCACCGCCCCCTTGGGCAACATACACCACATCTCCGCCTTGTTGCTCATACGCGGAAGGCGGCATAAAGGTTGTGTTGTCGGTAGGGGTATTGAGGTAACTCATAGCCGCAAAACCGGCGGCCCCCACCACCGCGGTAATCCCCGCGGCTTGCATCAAATTGATAGGCAGTTTGCCTGTTTTATCTTTTAACCATTTAAGTATGTTCATAGTTCGTTCCCCCTATGAGAAAAATTACTTACATGTATGTGCAGTGGCATCCCATGTCTTATTAGCCTGTATGCATTGGTTCATGGCTTGCGTATAATCGTCGTTATTATCCTTGTTTCTGCTTTTCGCCCTTTCCGTTTGCTGTTGGGCGGCAAAGCCGCGCGCCTCATTCCAAGCATCTGTTCCGGCGTCGTTTGCCCGCGCAACCGTTTCAGAATCTTGTTTGGCTAGTTTTACCCCTTGCCTATGAAAGTTTTTGGGCTTAGGGTACTTTTCCTTGAAAGCCTTTGCATCACCATCAAATCCGGCGTCTGCCCGTACCGCTGCTCCTTCGGGAGTATCAGAACAAGCCAGCGCATAGAGTTCGTCGCTTTTTCCGTTGTATATATCATTTTTAGCCCCGCGTCTAGCATTACTTGCCGAAATATTAGCGCTAAGCGTATCCATCGCAGTTCCAAGGAAAGAATCTACTATCAACTTGGCAGAACTTTTAGCCAGGTCAATAAGCATTTCTTCCCACCATTTCTTTTTATCTTCTTCTTTTTTCTTGTCCTGGGCATTTTTGGCGGCTTCGGCCACTTTTTTATCTAAATTGTTCAAATCGGTGGTAGTGGACGGGGCAGAAGTATCCAACGACAGTCCGCCCGATTGTAACTTGCTTAAATCTACCGAGCCATCCTTGCCAAACGCATCACTTCCCCGGATGTCTCCGCCAAAGAGCGCTTTCCCCGCGTTTTTCATTTTGTTTTCGTTTAAGCGGGCGGCCGCTAAACTGCCGGAACGGAATTGGGCCAAGGTTTGCTTGGCATCATTGGTTTTGAGTTGAACGGGTTTTTCATCCCCGCGGTCTTCACGCCCTTTGAATTGGTGAAAATCGCCCGACGGCCCATACGTAGAATTGATACCGCCCCCGCCGGAGGTAGCCATCCCGGCTGAGGACAACGTGCCGATTTCCGTCTTTCCGCCACCGCCGCGGCCTCCGTATCCTCCGTAGCCGCCATATCCGCGCGAAGAACCCGAATTATAGGAACTGTCGCTATTATAAGAACTGTCAGAGTCACCGGTATAATCCGTATCGTCATCATCTTCTTCGTCGTTATCTATAAAGTCCAGCGTGCGTTCGTCTTCCTCTTGGCGTTCTTCCTTCTCTTGCAAACTATACAAGAGCGAAGAGCCGTTTTCTTGCATATCGGGATATACGTTAGACAAGAGGTATTGCTCGGCTTCGTCCGTAGCAAATGGCATTTGCGCCAAGTCATACCCGCGCGCATCCATGCCGGCAAAAGAATCATCTTCCCCCGTGGCAGAGGAAATCACCAGGATCAGTGCCACAATAAGCACAACCGCAACAGCCCCAATCGTATAAGCCTGTTTGCGGTTCATTTTATTAAGTTTTGTAAATACTTTGTTTTGTTTGAATTTAAATAGTTTAAACATATAATTACCCTATATACAAATAAAATCACCTCTTGCTGACCCGACACGCCTGCGCGTGCGCTCAAACATAGAGTGATACTTCTACCTTAAGTATAAGACTAATAGCCTATTTTGTCAAGGCCTGTTTGCGGCCTATTTTCCCAATACGCTATTATTTATTTTCGGGGCGGACATACGGGGCAGGACGTTCGTTCGGCCCGGCGTATTTAATGACTTGAATTTTGGCCCCTTCTTCACACAAAAAGTTATACCCTCTAAAGCAGTATCTGTCTCTATCGCACACTTTGTTTTTATCATACTTACATAAAAAAGCAATACGCGGAGCCTTGGTGTTGGCAGTAAGGGTAATTTTGGTCCAGTTGTTTTTGGTGTCTATATCCACCCGCAACGCACTAAGACTTAAAAACTGCCGCGTGCCCGGATTGTTCAACCCTACAATATCTTCTACTTTGCGCTGAATATCCTTTTTAAGGAAACGCCTATCCCACCCTTTGGCATAGTATTCCGTTACGTGCGATTGCAACTGGTAACGCCGGGCTACGTACGTCCCGGCCATCTGCATTTTTTGGTTTAAGACCAATAGCCCCGTAATTTTGATAATAAATAATACAAATACAATCAGCACCGGGAACAGCAGTACCATTTCGGTAGTGGACTGCCCATTACGCTGACAAATTACAGTTAACAATCGCTTCATCTAAGGCCTCAAAATGACGTTATATTTCGGCAACGGGTTGGGCCACACACAGTTGTTGTTGGCCCGCGGACAATTCAAAATAACCGTGTTGCGCACATACGGTTTGTACTTAGCCACCAAATCAATATTAAAGTGATTGCGCGGAAGCGGGAAATTTTGTTTGAGCGTAACCCCCCGTTTTAAGGAACGCAAGCGGCTGCGCCCTGTGGGCTCTACATACGCAAAGAAGAATAACGGTTCCGCGCCAACTTCGCTCATAAATACCACAATATCCTCGGCCTCTTGGCGTTTGGTGGGGATGGATAAATATTGCACCAGGCGCGACGCACTCTGCCGTGCGCACTCCTTCTTTTTGCAATCGTCCACATTTAAGAAATATCCTTCCCGGAACATCCCCGCATTTTTAATCAGTTTTTGATACAAATCTTTCTGCAAGTTAAACGTATCCCCTACTTGCACGTAGGTATTCAAGTACGCCATAATAGCCGGGAGCCCCACCTTCTTGGCGGCTATGTAGTGCTTGGAGACCATTTCCTGATTCATGACATAGACCGGTCCTTTAATCTCGGCCGGGGTTTCTTTTTCCCAATCACTACGCTCGTAAAGCGGGTTTCCCTCGTCATCCACGGCTTGCTCAATACCGTCGTATTTGGCATAGTGTACGCCCCAGTCTACTGATTCCTGTTTAGGCGGTGGATTATTCTTTGCATTTTTGTCGTAATCCGGCCCAATGGTGGGGACGGCCCCCGCCTGGAAAAACAGATCAAACACCGTCCAATTTTGAGAATCCCGGTAGGGGTTTTCCGGCGTAACGACTTTTAATTTTTCTTCATACGTTTTAAGTACACGGAAAGGCAGCGGCCCATTAAGCACCCCCACCGCGTTTAAGAATACGCTGACCGTAGTCATTTGCGTATAGGCGGCGTTATCCAGGGCGAATTGGTGACGCACTTTGGCAATAGATACCTTGGTCACTTCCACTAGCAAATAAATAACCAGCACAAACAACGGCAACAACAGCACCGCCGGCAAGAGGAGTTGTGCGCGGCGGTTGTGTAAAGTGCGTTGGATATGCGTGGCTAGGCTCATGTTATTGTCCTTCCGGCAGTAACTGCCCGATAAATGAGAACAAGTAATGCACCATATCTGTATGAAAAGCAGTTATAAACGCCGAAAAAATGACTACCACCGAGGCAAGCAATAGCACATATTCAATGGTCGCTTGCCCGCGTGAAAAGTCCTTTTCCTCGGGTTTACAATGTTTCATACAATTATAGTTCGTCGTCAGAAACGATATTCCCTTCCGAGGAAATAAGCCCTTTTTCAATGGCTTTTACTACCGCTTCCGTGCGGCTGCTTACCCCTAATTTATGGAAGGCACTGTTCAAGTGGTTTTTAATCGTTTTAACACTGCAATTTAATTCTTTGGCAAGTTCTTTATTGCTAAGCCCTTTGCCCAATAAATCCATAATTTTGATTTCCGTTTTGGTGAGCGTGGCTTGCGAAGGAACGCTGGAATCCCCCATCTTGCGCAAACCGTGCAATAATTTGCCCATCAGTTGTTGCGGAATCATGAGCCCCTCGCTGGTGAAGGTTTTGATGGAATTGACTAATTCTGCCGCCGGCAACATTTTGGACAAATACCCATTGGCCCCGGCTTGGATAGCATCCAATACGTGCGCTTCATCCTCAAAACTAGAAAGCATGAGTACGTTGACTTGCGGGCAAGTTTCGCGGATTTTGCGCGTAGCGTTGATACCGTCCATCTTGGGCAGTTTAATATCCATCAGTACCACATCGGGTTTTAATTTTTTGGCTAATGCAACGGCTTCCACCCCGTCAGAGGCTTCGCCCACTACTTCTACCCATTTTTCACCCGTTAAGATATCTTTGATACCTTCCCGGAATAGCGTTTGGTCATCTGCAATAAGTACAGTGATTTTTTTCTTTTTATTTGTTGGCATAATCTCCTCTCACTTCCAAAAATCTATTTAGCAATAGGCAGCGTAAAATTAAACGTGGCCCCTTTGCCGATTCCTTCACTATGTGCCCAAATGCGGCCTTCGTGGTTGAGCACAATATCTTTGGCGATGGATAACCCCAACCCTAAACGGCCCACCCGGCTTTTGTCCCCAAATTGGGCAAAACTTGTAAATAAACTGGGTGCCTGTTCCGGTTCAATACCATCCCCAGAGTCTGCTACCGATACTTTAGCATTTTTTTCATCAATTTTACTAACTACAATGGCAATTTGTCCGTTATCCGGGGTATGGCGTACGGCATTTTCCAGGATGTTTGAAATGACCTGGCGGATGCGTTTCTCGTCGGCAAATACGGGGATTTGCTCACTACTTTCAAACGTAACGCGGATATTGCGTTTTTCCGCACGCGCCTTAAAAATTTCCACGGTTTTACGCAAACTGCCGGTCAATTCAAAATGTGTTTTTTCAATGCGCAGTTTTCCTTTTTCAATGGCAGCCCAATCCACCAAGTCTTTAATGAGGTGTTCAATCTGTGCAATGGATTCATCCATAAACATCATTTTTTTATGTTGTTCTTCATCCGGGTTGAGTTTCTTTTTAAGCATATCAAAACTCATCTTAAGTGTCATGAGCGAATTGGACAAGTCATGCGAGACGATAGAAAAGAATTTGGATTTCATGTTATTTAAGCGGTCCAAATCGGCATTACGCGTTTTTAATTGGGCTAACAGGTCTTTGTTGCTTTGTTCCAGGAAGAACTTATCCAGCGCGCGGTTAATGGTACGTTTCAGATAATCAAAATCTACCGGTTTCATCAAGAAATCGTACACGGATTCCTGCATAGCCTCCATAATGGCATTGAGGGAAGCATACGCGGTAATCATAATGATTTGCGTATCTTGGTTGAACGAACGAATTTTGCGGATGAGATCCACCCCTTTTTCGTCAGGTAAGTTATAGTCCACCAACATAATGTTAAAAAACTCGCTGGAGCAAATTTCCAAACATTCCCGTGCGCTGCCGGCTTGATAGACCTTATAGCCTTCAATTTCCAGCAAATCTACTAGCGTTTCACGCAAGTTATTATCGTCATCTACAACTAAAATTTTAACTGGCTGATCCATAATTGGTATCTCCCTCTTTGCGGTAAATTTTTAAGAAAACACAAAAACAAGTTCCTTTGCCTAATTCGCTTTTAATAAATAGCTTGCCTTTATGGCGGACAATGGCTTTACGCACTACTGCCAGCCCCAATCCGGTACCGCGTGCTTTGGTGGTAAAGAACGGAGAGAACATCTCTTGGCGGATGTCTTCGGGGATACCCACCCCCGTATCTTTTACGTATAGGCACACCACGCGTCGCCCCACTTTGCTCCCCACGGTAAGCGTACCGCCGGTCGGCATGGCATCTACCGCGTTGGTAATAATATTGCGCAAAGCCTGCTTAATTTCTTCCGCATCCACTTTCACATGGACGTTCTCCGGGTCTAACTCTTCCTGCACGCTAATGTGACCGGGCATCGGGAACGACAGTACCAGTTCCCGCAGAAAACTATTTACATCCACCATGGTAAAAATCATCTCCCGGGTACGTGCATAATCCAGCACTTCACTGATAATGCTGTTGGCTTGGCGAATTTCCCCTTCAATGACATCAAATTGTTTTAACAGACGTCGCTCTGTGGGCTGTACTAACGTTTTAATAAGACGGGTCGCGTTACCAATCACGGCCAAAGGGTTGCGGATTTCGTGGCTGATAATGGAGGCCATTTTTCCAATGGCTGCCAAGCGTTCTGTTTTTACCAATTCCTGGGTAGCGGTCTGCAATTCTTTGGTACGTTTGTCCACGCGTTCTTCCAGCACTTGGTTCATCTGCGCCAGTTCTTCTTGCGTTTTCATCAATTCCTGGCGGCGTTCATGCAACGCCTCGGACATATCCACAAAGGCACTGGCCAAATCCCCGATTTCATTGTTTGGGATTTCCACATCCGTCCGTTTGACAACAAAATTCTCATCCCCGCGCAACCGAATAGCCGCCTCCCGCAAACGGGCCAACGGACGGGTAATGGGAATAATAACCAAATAACTTACAACCCCTACAAATAAAATCATCACTAAAATAATGACGGCTAAATCAATCACAGAA
>ONQH01000120.1 GCA_900319885.1 Candidatus Avelusimicrobium ruminicola | reverse complement strand
TTACGGGCGCGTGCCGCCAGTATTCCTTCCTCGTTTGCGCCTAGAATTACGCCAAATTGCTGTGAACAATCCCCCAGTATCAGTCCTTTCTTCGCCCTTTTTGTTCTTCTCAATTTGACGTACTTCGTTGTTGCAAACTCGGGCGGATACCTCCGCCCTTACGGGCGCGTGCCGCCAGTATTCCTTCCTCGTTTGCGGTCAATTCCCACAAAAAAGCCGCCCCTTACGAGGCGGCCGGCTAAATCACAAACCCTTATAATACTTGGCTTAATATAATAGGTAAGGACGTCTTTTTAATTTTCTGCGCGCTATGGGTGTTGGTCTTTTTATCCAACCCAAACACGTTGACACGGTAGAGCACTTTGAGGTTCTGCTCCGTTGGCACAATCTCCACAATTTCAAACACGTTATCGGGCAAATTGCTGGCAGACTCCAGCACGATTACTTCTTCCCGGGCAAAATCAGTCGACGGATAACTGCCGCGTGCCTGTGTTTTGAACGCTTTGTATTGGTCCAAGGTTTGGATGCGCTTTACAGCCACCGGGGCCTCTATAAGCGTGACGTTGGAACCGTCGCTGGCGCGCGCAACGGGTTGCTTGGCGTTAAGGACCAGCGTATCTTGCTGGGCGGAAAGCACCACGCCGGCGGGCTTTTCTTCCTCCGGCATAGCCGCTTGCGCCGCGGCCGCACCACTATGCGCCACATCTACGTCTTGCGGCAAGTCGCTACGGACCAGTTGCGAGGGCAACTGCGCGGACGATTGCAACGAGGCCGCCGGTTGCGCTTCTTGCGTACCGCTGGGCAAGGTAGCGTTTTTGAGTTGGGCAAGGGATAATTCCGGTTGCAGCGTAGCGTCTGTTACCGGGACCGGCACGTAAGACGGGTGCGCCGCTTGGTACAAACGCATCCCGACGCCCCCCACTACGATCCCGGTCAGCAGCGTCAGTCCCCACAAAATAGCCAGTTTACTTGTTTTCATACGTAGCCACAATGACCGATTTGAGCCCCCCGCGCGGCGTAAACGTCCCCGTGACGGTGGCTTTTTTGGGTTTACACGCTTTGACCACATCATCCAAAATTTTGTTGGCGATATTTTCCATAAAAATACCCATATCGCGGTACTCCAACAAATAGTATTTGAGCGATTTAAGTTCCAAACACAGTTCATTGGGGATATATTCAATGACAATGGTGCCAAAGTCCGGCAGGCCCGTTTTGGGGCAGACGGAGGTAAATTCCGGCAGTTCAATGCGTACTACATAGTCGCGCTTGTACTGGTTTTCCCAGCATTGTATCGCCGGGAGAACGGTATCCGCATTTTTGCGGGCGTGGTCTTGGGTGTACCCAAAGTCAATATCTGTTTTCATTTTATGTGTAACATCCTTAGTGAATTTAGCCATACAATCACCACCACCGCCAGCGCGCCCAGCACCGGCCACTGCCAACCGGCGGGCGTAGTGGCACTTTGCCACACCAGTCCCGCGGCCAAGAGCCCGTTAAGCAGTACACAGAGTATTACATTTTGGCGCACCAAGCGGCGCAGTTTTGTATGAATAGCAAATAGATAGCCGATACCTTTTAAGTCGCGGCGTTTGATGATGACATCCACCCAGTTATTATAAACGTTTTTACCGGAGGAAAACACAATGCCCACGTCGGCTTTTAACAGGGCAATAATATCGTTAAACCCGTCCCCCACCATAGCCACTTGCTGGCCCAGGCCTTGCAGGTTGCCCACAATTTCCGCCTTGGTTTTGGGTAAGACAAAGAAGTTGTATTTTTCAATGCCGGCTTCTTTGGCAATAGCACTGACGGAACTTTCGTTATCGCCGGACACTAAAATAATCTCTTTGCGCTGGGCGCGTAACAAGTCCACCATTTCCGCCGCCCCGGGGCGCAGTTCGTCAGCCAGCGTTAAATAGCCTAAATACTCCCCGTTGACCGCCACGCAAATCACCGCTTCGCACTGTTGGGTAATGGTTTGACTGACGGTAATGCCTTGCTCGGCCAGCCACGGGATAGAGCCGGCTAAAATACGGTTGCCGCGGCTTTGGGCCTGCACACCTAACCCGGGCAGCACATCAAAGGCTAATAGTTTGCGCGGTTTTAATTTGTGTTCGCGCGCGTAGGTATTAACGGCGTCGGCAAACGGACCGTCCACCAGTTGTTCGGCGGTAATCACCGCGTAGAGTAGTGGCTTTTTAGTTTCTTCGCGCACGGGATACACGCCCGACACGCGCAACTCCCCGTAGGTCAGCGTACCGGTTTTATCAAAGAAAACGGTCTGTGCGTCCACCAGTTTTTCCAGCGCGGTTAAGTTTTGAATTTTTAGTTTCTTACGCGCCCCGCCCCGCCGGGCAAAGAAAGACGGAAACACCACCGAAAATGCAAAAGCCACCGGGCAAAACAACGCGGCGGTAAACAAAAACACACCCAAATAACTGTACCACTGGGCTACCCCGTGGCGGATGAGCAACCCCACGTATAACCCCAGCGCACACACGCCGATAAATGGCAGTACCCACGCGGCGTAACCGTCCAGCAAACTGCGGGCCCCGGCGCGGTGGCGTTCACTGGTTTTGATGGCGTTAATAATCCCCATAATGGCCGAGCCGGGCAACGTTTCGGTAGCCTCTACATAAATATCGTCGGACTTATTGAGCGTGCCGGCGTAGACGTGGTGGTCCACGCGTTTGGCGGTGGGCATCATGTTGCCGGTGATGAGTTGCTCGTCAATAGACGTTTTGCCTTTGCGGATAATACCGTCGCAGGGCAAGCGTTCGCCCACTTTCACAAACACCAACGCGCCTTTTTGCAGTTCGCGCGCAAACACTTTGCGAAATTGCCGCCCCACACAAACCCGGGCCGCCTTGGGCAAGAAATCATCTAACTTTTTAATAAATACCCGCGTGCGTTCTTTCTCGCGGCTTAGGCGGCGCTCAATCCACAGCGTCAGCGTCACTAACAGCATGGTGTAGACGTACAAATCGCTCACCGGGCCGTGCCAGTTGGGAGCGTGGAAACTCATCAGCACCGAATAACTAAACCCGCACAGCACGCACACACTTACCAGGGCCGACAAACTAAACCGCCCGTGCCATACGTCTTTGAGAGCACAGCGAAAAATAATATCCGCACAGAACAGCAAATCCATCAGCACCAAAATAAAAATGCCTAACGACGTGTGTTCCAACACTTGCGAACCTAACACGAGCAGCAACAAACAAACAGACAGAAAAAACCGATACGTAAACTTGCTGGACGCCACCGACAAGGCGGCCGGTTCGTGCCGGCTGGGGGAAACTTCTTGACTCATACAACGAACATCTGCTCCTTACTTAGATGATGCGGCATTTACGGCCGAAGCCTGCACGCCGGTGGGAATCGGGTGCGTAGCAAAGCGCGGCTCGCCGGTGGAAGTATAGCGGCTCCCATCCGGGAAGAAACGGCGCGATACCACCTGATAACGGCCTTCTTCAGTTTTCATGGCGTGTAACTTGGCCTGGTATTTGCGTGCATTTTCGGGGTCCAGTTTGAGGGCCACCAAGTAGTTGGCGGTAGCGGCCACGGGGTCTTCCATGGCTAGCATATCGCCCATTAAATCGTAGGTGGGGGCATAGTCGCTATCCAATTCTTTGGCTTTGACCAGCGCACCCAACGCGTAGTCTTTATCCCCGTTGCGGTACAAAATATCGCCCAGGTAATAATACGCCAGGGAATAGTCGGGCCGCAGGGAAATGGCGTGGGTTAAATCGTCATAGGCATCCGCCGGGAAGCCTAACTTGGTCAACGCACGCGCCCGGGCCACATACAAG
>ONQH01000122.1 GCA_900319885.1 Candidatus Avelusimicrobium ruminicola | reverse complement strand
ATCCGGGTCACCGTCAGAGTTTCCGGTGATTAAACAGTTAATAAGGCCTTTTAAGATGTTTTTGGCAATATCCGTAGCCCAGTTGATCCAGCCCCATTTATAGTTAAAGCGGGCTTCCCATTCTTTTTGCATACGGGTTTTCATCATATCCCACCACCACGGCTCACGACCGGGGGCGATATTGATGTTGCGGTCCAACTTACCACCGCCGCCAAAGCGGCCATCGGTGGTCAAATCTAACCCACCCACGCGGGTCGGGTCAACCGGTTTTACATAAGAGTCACGCAACGCTTCTGCGGCGTTGGCTTTACCCATGTTATCCAACCCTTTACGTGCGGCAGCCGCGGCCCCTTGTCCAAACGAGGAACGGGCCGGTCCACCTGCGCGCAACGGCTGCAGAGAAACCGGTTTAGGAGCATCTTTCGGTTTGGAGGCTTTTACCTTATTAGCGGCTTCTTTGATGCTTCCCCCCCAGGGGTTAATGCCTAATTTGCTCCCGCTGGCACGACGTAATGCGGCCGGGTTTAACGAGCCAATAGTTGTAGGAGCACGGCGGAAAGCAGCACGCGTAGCGGCACGCGCGCGGCGCTTATAAATGTTGGTAATGTTTTCTTCTTCATCAATTTGAGTAGAGGCGTTGCGCTTGGCTTCGTATTCGCCTTCGGCGCTGTATTCCCCACTGGCCGTGCTGGACGCGTCAAAATCAAAGTCGTCCCGGGCACCGTAGTCTTCTTCGTCATTACCCATACCGCGGATCAAGTCAAATGAACTACGCCCGGACAACTGGGCCACTTGCCCTTCCGGATCCTCAATCATAGCGGTATCAAACCCGTAACGTTCCGGGTCAAACATAGATTCTTCGCTACCCGGCGTTAACAAGGTTTCTTCACTGGTAGATTGGCCGCTATACTTGTACAAGAACGGTAACAAGAGTAGCGCTACCAACGCGGCAATGAAGAACGGGGCATCCCGGCGCGTTCTCTCAAAGAGAGTTTGCTTCGGTTTGCCGTCTCTCCCAATTTTGGAGGAAGATTTAGCGTAAGATTTACTGCCAGCAGGTTTGCTGCTTTTAATCTTATCGCTAAAGGTGAAACTTTCTTTCTTTTCCTCTGGCATAATAGCCTCCTATGTAAAATAAAACTGCGTCTGTGCTTACAACTGGCGGAACGCTTACGACGTACAATCAACTTTCCGCGGGTACTAGAACATAAATAAATTAAGTGTTGTCCACAACTGGTTACCCATTGTGCGACAACGTTTCCTACTACCTCTTACCTTTATTATACAACTATTGTTCATAATTTCAAGACCCAATTTTTGAGTTTTTGGACCTATTTTGGGCCTAGATATTACTTCCCGTTTACCTTCAACACGTTGTAATCAATGGTATATTTAACTTTGTCCACATCGCCGGGTTCCGGTTCACACGTTGTATTTCCGTTGTCATCTGTCTTGCAGGTGGCCCGTACCCAGGTAGCAAATTGACCGCCATTTTGCTTAATGGTAGAGAGCATGGTGTTTCCTTCGCCCCCTACGATAGAAATTTCCAGCATGTTTTCGCTTTGTCCGTCTTTCTTCCACCCATCTTCTGCGTCGTTATACGCATTGGACGGGGGCGTTTGCCCTTGATGGGCTTGCGACCACCGGGCTTCCCAAGCGGTTTTTAACGCCTGGTACTTGGCTTGGCATTCTTGCTTAAATTGGGCAAACTTATTTTCGTAGTTTCCTTCAATAGTGTCGCAGACAATATTGGAGTGGGAAATTTTCATGCGGCAATCTCTTTCTAACGCCTCATAGCTACTTTCCAAATCTTTACACGATTGTTGAATCTTTCCTACGTTGGCAGAAAAACCAGACGGCAAAGATGCATATTGCAACGCTTCATAGCAGTTGGTAGGATACCCCAAACTAGACTCGTTGTTTACTATGTTATTAAAGTTGGTCACAGCCGTGTCAATTTTATCCGAGTTTGCGGCAATCGCCGCCTTGCATTGTTTTTCAAATTCCAAATATTCCTGCCAACTTTCTTGATCTTCTTGCAGGGCAGACGTATCTATTTGAATCCCGCCGAAACCCACCATATTGGTAGCCACGCTGGGTAAGGCCGCGCCCATAAAGCCGGTGTCTGCCAGGGCTTTTTTGAGCATTAAATTGGGCGTATATTTCGTCATGCGGCTGGTAATCCAGGCGTGATACAAATCGCGGTGTTCTTTGTTTTTGCCGACTTCTTTTACGTCGCTCCCCCAGTTTACCTGCATTCCACCCAACTCTTTATTCGTGCCGCCAATACCAGCGTCGGCCTTCATCATCTTGGTGACCATATTTTGCAGCCAATCGCTAGACTCTATTTTGGCAATATCCAAGCCTTTTACTTTTTTGAACGCATTGACGGAATCATACCCATCTTGGAAATCGCGCATGACGGAATTGACATCACTGCCGAAATACACGTCGCCGGTTTTGCGGTTGGCTTCGGTTTGCACGTTGGCGTTGTCGTCCTTGAGCACGGTAGGGTCTACCTCGGTTTCCTTGCCGGGGATGGGCGCAATAGAGGCGCGGACCCCGTCCGGCTTAAGGCCTTTTTTGCGCTGCATGGTATTAAGCATATTGATATCCAGCAACCGCGTTTGGCCGCCTTCGCGCTGGGCCCGGCCATAGATACTGTCCAAATCGTCATTATCTCCTAGCGGAGGTTCTATCCCCCACAAACGCGTCCACCACGAGGAAGTTCTCCCGTTTTCTCCTTGCAGAGCCGGGCGGCCCGCGGTTTTATCCGTCCAAGTAAGTAACGCCCGCAAGAAGGACATCCGCGCGGTATCATCCTTACTAAAACCCATGGCATAGGCAATATTACGTAAAAAAGGAATTTTTTCTACGGGCACTACGCCGCTTACCGTGCCCAAAAACAGGAAACACAACACCGCCAATACCCAGGGCCAGCGGCGGTGTTTCTTGGGAGTAGGCGTCGGCTGGGCCGCGGGCGGCGTTGCAGCCGTTTTTGGGGGCACCTCTTGGGCCGGCTTGGGGGCCGTTGTGGGTGCGTATTGCGGCAATAGTTTGACAGGCTTTTTTACAAATTTGCGAATAGTAGCGGCCGCTTTGGCGGCTAATTTGCGTTCTTGTTTAGATTTATGCACTTTGGCCCGGCGTGTTTTAAGAGCCGGCTGGATGACCTGGATTTCCGGCAAAGCAGTCGTATCTTGCGAAGGACCCACGCTTTGGGGAGCCTGAGGGGTTTGCGGCTTGGGCGGTTTTGCCGCAGGGGTTGCAAAATCTTCGGCAGGCACTGTTTGAGTATGCGCCACCGGAGATGGCGGCGGTGCGGCAGGCGTAGAAGGGGGTACCTCTTTAGGTTGAGGGGTTTTAGCGGCTTTAGATTCTTCTTCAGCGTGACGGATTTGTACTAAATCCTGAATTGTATCTATACGGGTGAACGTAGTGTCCGGAGAAGTGGTAATATGTTGCGGTACTTCTTTAGGTTGCGTAGGACGAATCAGCCCGTTTTCAGCGATAATCGGCTGAAAATTCTCGTGCAGATTCAAATCTTCTTCCGGAACAAACGGCATCCCTTCGTTATGTTCGCTCATACGCTCCTGCTTACATAGCACAGGGAACCCATGCAGGTCCCCTGGCTAATAGAATTGATTATATCTTTGTGACAATCCCCAGGGCCACAGAACTCAAACCGGATTTAACCTTAGCCCAGGCGGTTTTAATAAAGCCTTTCCAATCAGGA
>ONQH01000123.1 GCA_900319885.1 Candidatus Avelusimicrobium ruminicola | reverse complement strand
TAGTTTCTTCATACACACCTCACAGTTAAGTTCACTAACAAATCTATTGTAACTAACTTAACGACGAGAAAGAATGGGTCTTTGGACCCATGTGCAGACAGAAAAAAGACCTAGATTTTTATTTGAGTTGAAGGGCCAAATCGTTCAGGTCGGCAATTTGCGCCAAGGACAGGGAAGTTAACTTGCTTTTTTCTTCGCGCGTGACCGGCGGGCAAAACGCACGCTTAAAGCCCAAGCGTTGCGCTTCTTCCAAGCGGCGGTCTACCAGCGGCACTTTGGCGGCTTGGCCCAAAATGCCTACTTCCCCCATAAACACGTGGTCAAACGGGATGGCAATCTCTTTGCACGAGGAAATCACCGCGGCGCAGATGGCTAAGTCCAGTGCGGGGTCTTTGAGTTTTACGCCGCCGGCGATACTGACGTAAATATCTTTATTGTCCAGCGGCAAACCGATATGTTTTTCCAGCGCGGCAAAAAGCACCAAGCACCGGTTCAAATCTACCCCGGTGGTTACGCGGCGCGGATAGGGATAATGCGTAGGCGAAACGAGCGCTTGAATTTCGGTCAGTAACGGGCGGGCGCCTTCCAACGCTAACGAATAGGCGCGGCCTTTGAGGGCCTTATCGCGCGAGGTTTGGCTGAAATATTCGCTGGGGTTATCTACCGACTGGAGCCCGTGCCCGGTCATCTTAAATAACCCGATTTCCCCCGTAGAACCAAAGCGGTTTTTGTGCGGACGCAAGAGGCGAAGCACGTTGTCTTTTTCCGTATCAAAATACAGCACGCAGTCCACCATGTGCTCCAAAATTTTCGGGCCCGCCAGTTCGCCGTCTTTGGTTACGTGGCCCAGCACAAAGGTAATAATGCCTTTGGGTTTGCACAAGCGCACCAGTTCGCTGGTACATTCGCGCACTTGCGCCACCGTGCCGGCGGAAGAAGTAAACTCCGGGTGGTACACGGTTTGAATAGAATCTAAAATCAGCACGTCCGGGTTTACGTTTTCCACAGACTCTACAATTTTTTGGATGTCCGTTTCACAGTGCAGGAAAATATTGTCGCCTTTAACGCCCAAGCGTTGGGCCCGGCCGGAAATTTGGTTTACGCTTTCTTCGCCGGAAATATACAATACTTTTTTATCTTTAGAAAGTTGCGCCGCCACTTGCAGCATCAGCGTACTTTTGCCAATGCCCGGCGCCCCGGCCAGGAGCGTAAGTTGCCCTTTGACTAGGCCGCCGCCCAGCAGGCGGTCAAATTCGCTAATGTGGGTTGCAATGCGTTCTTCGCGCACGGTTTTGCTATCGGCCAGTTTGACGACTTCGCTGGAAAACTCCGTAAAACTACGGGTACGGGCCGGCGCTTTTTTGCTCTCTTGCGCTTTGACCTCTTCCACCAGGCTATTCCACTCCCCGCAGTCCGGGCATTTGCCCGCCCACTTGGGGGCTTCATAACCACATTTCTGGCATACAAAGACCGTTTTGAATTTCATTATTTAGACCCTGCCATGGCGGCTAACCCAAAGAAGGAGGAAATGTCCTGGTCGTTAAACGATACATTGGCGCGAATAGCGAAATTGTTCGTTTCCAGTGCGTCGCGTGCCCAGGCCCCTACGCTAAAGTATTTGTTAAAGCGGAAGTCCACCCCGTAACTGATGTTGGGTTTATTAAAGTGACGTCCGTTGATGGTGCGGTCGCGCCCCCACTCGGTAAATTCGCCGGAGACGGTGAAGCGGTCCAAAAATTCTTGCTGATAGAACGGTTTAAGTTCCAGGGCTACCCCGCCCGATCCGCGAATAAGCCCGGCGGAGAATTTGGCCCACTCGTTATACAAGCCCAAGCGCACGTCAAATTTATTTTTCTCTATATAATCTTTCTCGTCTAGGGTATCGTCTTCGTTGCCGATATTGGCCATCCCCACGTGATAGAACGTATATCCGCTGGGCGTGTAAATATCTACCCCCAGGTCGCTGGTGGAGAGTTTGGGTTTAGGCATATAGAAGAAGTCATAATCCCAATACACTTGGAATTTTCCCATTTTGCCGACGACGGTTTTAACTTCGGCCATGGTGGAACGCAAATCCGCCACGGTTTGTTTGACTTCGGTTTTCATGTCCGAATCTTTGACCAGGCTGCCAATCACCCCTTCGCCGTTATCAATGCTGGTAAGCAGAGCGGCCAGTTTTTCGCTGGCGGCATCTAAATTCTGTACCGAGTTCGTTAAATACGGGCGCATAGCGGCAATCATTTGATTAAGATTGGTGGACAACTGGCGCAGTTCGTTCATGGTTTGGTTAAGTTGGCTGCCCAGCATGCCGTTATTATTGACACTGTCTACAAATTCTTTAATGCTGCCCATGGTTTGGGTAATCATTACATCCATAGGTACGTCATTGACCCCGTCAATATATTCTCCGGCCGCATACACAGGGGCCCCGGCATAACCCTGGACAATTTTAAGGTATTTACTGCCGATAATCCCCGTCATTACCACGCTAAATTGCGCGCCTTTGCGGATGTGGATACCGTCCTGAATTTCCGCGACGACAATCACGTCCTCGCCTTCAATTTTAATTTTTTTCACTTTACCTACTTCCACCCCGGCTAATTTGACAGGGGCTTTTACAGGCAGGCCCGACGCGTCGGCAAACTTGATGTTCAAATCATACGTGCTGGTGACGGAAATGCCCCCCAAGAAGTAAAGTGAGAACCCAAATAAAATGAGTCCCAATACCGTAAATATCCCTAATTTTGTCTCTGATTTCATTTTTTCTTCCTATACTTTGTTGCTTAAAATTTTTATTCCTTCATCAGTTTCATTTGAATCGGCCCTTGGCTGGAACCGGTTACAAATTGTTTTACGTACGGGTTATCCGTCTTTCTAAATTCATCCGGCGTACCGTAGAGTAAAATATTTCCTTCATACAAAAAAGCGATATAGTCCGCAATCTTAAAAGCGGAGTGCATGTCGTGCGTGATGACCACGGACGTTACCCCAAGTTTAGCCTTTAGGTCAATAATCAGGTCGCTGATAATGTCGGACATAATGGGGTCCAACCCGGTGGTAGGTTCGTCATACAAAATTACTTCCGGCTCTACCGCCAGTACGCGCGCGAGCGACACACGTTTCTTCATCCCGCCGGAAAGTTCGCTGGGGTTCAACTTGGCTACGTCTTCCTTCAGCCCCACCAAGGCTAATTTTTCTTTGATGATTTTGGGGTATTCACTCTCGGGCACGTCGGTCAAATATTTCAGGCCGAAGGTGACGTTTTGCCCCACCGTCATAGAGTCAAACAGCGCGCCCTCTTGGAACAAATAGCCAAACTTGCGGCGAATAGCGGCCAGTTTAATTTCGCTCTTAATGCGCGTAATATCTTTGCCATTGACTAAAATCTGTCCGCCGGTAACGTCCAAGAGACCGATTAAACACTTAATCAGCGTACTCTTGCCGGAACCGGACCCGCCCAAAATACAGGTGGTTTTGCCTTTGGGGATGGGCAGGTTCACGTCTTTAAGAACGTGTTTATCGCCAAATGTTTTTTGCAAGTGTTTAATTTCTATCATGTTAAATTCCAAAGGCGGTTAAAATAGCGGTGAGGAAGTAATCCAGCACCAAAATCAGTACAATCGTGGTAACTACGGCGCCGGTGGTAGATTTCCCCACCCCTTCCGCTCCGCCGCGGGTGCTGATGCCTTTGTAACAGCACACCGTTCCAATCATCAAGGCAAAGAAAA
>ONQH01000133.1 GCA_900319885.1 Candidatus Avelusimicrobium ruminicola | reverse complement strand
TAGCGAGCCGAAATCCCCCACGCCCCAATCCGAGGAGGTTTTCATCGCAGACAGCGGAAGTAAAATTCCCGTCGTGCGGGAGGCCAACAATTCGTCTTGCAGCGTCATAGGCGGTTATTTTTTAGCAATCGCTTCAATTTGTACTACACTGCCTTTAGGCAAGGCCGACACTTGCACCGTAGTACGCGCCGGCGGATTTTCTTTGAAAAACGATTCGTACATGGCGTTCATTTCCGCAAATTGCGTCAAGTCCGTCATAAATACGGTGGTTTTGACCACGTGTTTAAGCGTACACCCGGCTTCCTTCAAAATATTTTCCATATTTTTGAGGATGATTTCCGTTTGCACTTGAATATCGCCGGAAAATACTTCGCCGGTAACGGGGTCAATCGGCAAGACACTGGAAGTAAAAATAAACCCACCATCTTCTACCGCTTGGGAATAAGGCCCAATGGCACGGGGCGCGCGGGAAGAATTGATAATTTTCTTTGTCATACAAACCCTCTCTTGGCACGGGGACAGCCGGCCTATATAATATATGGTATTAAAGAGCACGCACGGATGTCAAACAAAAAAGATTGCACCATTTGTACACAAATGCTATAATAATTATGGAGTTAGTAACGTTGTATACCTTCAGTAAATCAATCAAAAGATTTGCTTGCACGTACTAAAAAATTTTGATATACTATATGTGTTGGGTTTGACCTGACGTTAGATTAGACCCGTAAAGTTTTTGCGCTCGTAGCTCAGTGGTAGAGCATCCGCCTTTTAAGCGGGGGGCCGTGAGTTCAAGTCTCACCGGGCGCACTTTCTAGTGCCCTCTTCGTCTATCGGTTAGGACGTCGGATTTTCAATCCGAAAAGAGGAGTTCGATTCTCCTAGAGGGCGCCATTTTTTTCTAATTTTCCTAGGCATTTTGGGAACCCGCAAGGGTTCCTTTTTTTGCGCCCGCCAGGTTTGAATTGAACTCCTACCCCGCGCACGCACGGCAGTAAGGGCGCGGGAATTTATAAGAGCAAAACCCCGTCGTGCGCTACGCAGTAGCCCGGTTTTGCGTGTTTTGCCGGAGGCAAAACGCGATTCTCCTAGAGGGCGCCATTTTTTTGTATAGATGTACACTTTTCCAAGGCACAACCTCCACCGCAAGATGGAGGTTTTTTATCATTTCCCGTCGACAAATCTTCAGGTTTACGCGCTTTCCTGAAATTTTCAAAAACTGTCCAATTTAGGCACAGAAAAGCAACTGTTGGACACTATAATTTTGCTATTTTCACGACGAGAATTGATTATTTTGAAAGCAAAAAATGGGCACAGTACTAACCAAAATAACGCAAAAACCGCTTAGTTCGATTCCATAGTAGAGCGTTATACATTTTTGGGTTCTCGACAAAGAAGTATAAAAAGTACTAAAACTTTTTGGCAAAACTATGAATATAATGGTCACAATTTGGGCACCATATCCGCGTGGTTTTTCCGGTCGCTCGGATACGATTTTTCGCGCTTTTATTGTGTCCATTTACTTTTTTAGGGCACAGTTAAAGCACTTCAAAAAAGATTAAACTATAAATATTAGGTTATTTATGGTAGAACATGAAGTAAAAACAATACAACAAGAGAGGTAACGAAATGGACATAACTGCTTATCAAGAAGCCATCAGAAAAGACCAAACCATTGATTTTGCAATGGGAAAAAAGAAGACTATGTGGATTCCTATTTGTTACATCGGACTAGTTATTTGCAGTGGATGGATGATCTTTTTTTCTAACAGAGGTATAATGGGAGTGTTGGTAGGAATTTGTGGCTTGCTCAGTACAATTCCTTTTGGTCTTTTAACAAAACGATTCTTATCTAAGGATCTTCCAAAAATTCTATCTGTTAATAAAGAAGTTTTGACGATTTATGATGGAACCACAACTACATTACTAGGAAAAACCAATTCCTTTGTTCTTATCCCCTGGCATGAAATCATAGATTTAGATATGGAAACAGTGGAAGTAAGGACATCGCGTTTTCTTATACCGTACTAAAATGTATTTCTCCAACTATACAAAATATTCAACGACATCAAAAACAAATTTCGAAACAGTTATTTAAAATATATGGGGTCTCGTAAGCCGGAAACTTTATCTTTTTTGACGTAGTTCCTTAGCTTTTTGCTCATCAGCCGCTGCGCCAGAATGATCTCCCAAAGCATTCCTTATTTCCGCCCGAAGTTCATATCCCTCAATATCAGTTGGTTTTAGTTCAATGGCGCGATCCAAATCTGCTAAGGCCCCTTTGTAATCTTTTAATATTTTTTTTGTTCTTCCACGTGAAATATAGGAATCTGTATTTTGCGGGTCCAATTGGATGGCTCGATTGGCATCATCAATCGATCCTTGATAATCTTTTAATTCTCGTTTTGCAACGCCGCGGACACGATATGCTTCCGCACAAGTTGCATCTAATTTTATTGCATAGTTGGCATCTTTCAACGCTTCTTGAAAATTTTCTAGTTCATTCTTGACATCTGCGCGGCCCGCATAAGCAATTGCACTATTAGGGTCCAATTCAATCGCATGATTAAAATCCTCTAGTGCGACTTGAGGATCTAAGATAGGTAAACTTGCTCGGCACACGTATGCTTCCGCATCATTGGGATTCAATTTGATTGCATAATTGCAATCGTTGAAAGCTCCCTCCATATCTTCCAGCCATTTTTTTATCTTTCCTCGCTCAGTGTACAAATCAGCATATTTGGGATCCAATTTTATCGCATAATTCATATCCTCTAGGGCATCTTGATAGTTCCCTAATTCCATTTCTGCAACACTACGAACATGATATGCTCCCACATTAGACGCATCCAATTCAATTGCTTTACTGGCATCTTCCAATGCCCCTTGAGGATCTTTTAACCAATTTTTCAAATCGGCCCGGCCTTCATAAGCATCCGAATCATTAGGGTCTAATTGTATGGCATGGTTGTAATCCTTCAGAGCACTACCAAAATCTTTCAAGTGGCGTTTTTTCACATGCCCACGTACAACATAGACTTCCACGTTATTAGGATCCAAGTTTATAGCGTGATTGTAGTCAGCTAAAGCGCCGTCCGTATCTTCTAGCCAAGTCTTTACATTCCCCCGCACAATGTACAAATCAACATATTTTGGTTCCAATTTAATCGCATAATTTATATCTTCTAATGCATGTTGATAGTTTTCCAATTCCATTTTTGCAACACTACGAACACGGTATGCTTCCGCATTAGTTGGCTCTAATTCGAGCGCGCGATTAGCATCTTCCTGTGCGCCTTGAAAATCTTCTGAAAAAATCTTAAGATTTCCCCGTTCCGCAAAAATTTCGGCATTG
>ONQH01000124.1 GCA_900319885.1 Candidatus Avelusimicrobium ruminicola | reverse complement strand
GGTGCCTATCCAGATGTAGCCCATCTGGTCCTGGCAGATACTTGTAATATTGGTGCTCGACAGCTTGTCGCTGGCGAAGAGATGTCCGGTCTGTGCCATGACCTTCAGGCCACAGATACCCAGTAGTAATATCAGTGTAAGTAGTCGTTTCATTTTCGTGCGTCTTGCTGGACCCGGTAAATAGCATACATGGCCGCCCCTACCCCTCCGATATCCGGGTTTTTGGAAGTATGCAATATCAGTTTCTTAAAGGGGGTTCTGAAAGGTTGGCTATCTAGCACCTGTTTTAAGGCGGGCATAAAATAGGGAGCCGCCCCGGAAACTCCGCCGGTTAATACCACGGTATCTAAATCTAAAATCAGGGCCAGGTTAGCAATGCCAATCCCTAAATAATAGCCCGTATCTTTCCAAATTTGTAAGGCTTGCGGGCAGCTTTTTTCGGCTGCTTTGGCTACTAATTCTACCTTAAAATCGGGGGCTTGCTGTAGTAATTGGGCCAAAATAGAATCCGGGTGGTCCACGGTGCTTTGTAAGGCTCGGCGTTTAATGCCAATGGTACCCACAAAGGCTTCCAAACAGCCGCGTGCCCCACACCCACACAGCGGACCTGTTTGGGTATCTACAATTTTCATGTGGCCGATTTCGCCCGCTGTTCCGTGGGAACCTTGGTATAGTTCGCGGTTGATAATCAGCCCACCCCCTACGCCTGTGCCCAAGGTTACGATAAGCACGTTGGTCCCTTTGCGCTGTAAATCTTTCTCATACACGCCCCAAGCGGCTAATGTAGCATCATTGACTACGTAAGGGCGGATCCCTGTATATTTCTCTAATTGGTCGGCTAAGTGCCACTCTTTCACATCTGTAAATTTCAGGTTGGGATTGTAGCGCAGTACGCCTTTTTGGGAATCTACATCCCCGGGGGCTCCCACCGCCACCGCTACGCGTTGTTCGGCAAAATCCGTTTTAATATGATTGATAAAATCGCCGATTTGGGCAATAAATCCTTTGGCTCCTTTGGCATAATCGGTCTCTAATTTTTCTTTACGAAAAACTTCTCCGTGGTCGTTCATGACATATAACTTTACAAAGGTCCCGCCGATATCTACACCGATTCCAATCATCATTTACTCCTTACTTTTGGGATGTGCTTGATTATACACGTTCTTTAACTGCTCTAAGGACACGTGGGTGTACACTTGCGTGGTGGATAGACTTTTGTGCCCTAACATTTCTTGTAAACTACGTAAATCGCATCCGTTTCCTAATAAGTGCGTAGCAAACGAGTGTCGCAAACTGTGGGGGGTAACCCGCCGGGCCAGGTGGGAGGCAATAGCCGTGTTTTTGAAAATATAGGCTAATCCGTCTCCCGTTAAGGGGGTACCATTTTTGTTTAAGAATAAAGCCTCGTTGGCTTGCGGATTTTTGCGGGTAGCCAAATAATCTTTGAGTGCTTGTAGGGCCGCCTGTGTGACGGGCACCAAACGTTCCTTGCGCCCTTTACCAAATACTTTGACTAATCCATTGAAAAAATCAATATCGCGTATTTTGAGGTTGGTAACTTCGCTACGGCGTAGCCCGCTGGAATACATTAACTCAAAGAGGGCTTTGTCGCGCATGGCAAAATGTTTGCTTTGCGCGGTAGTATCTAACAGACGGTCCGTTTCCGGAATAGAAAGAAATTTGGGCAACAGTTTTTCCTTTTTAGGGGAAGGGAGTAATTTGAAAGGATTTTTATCCAAATATCCCTGGCGCATTAAATAGGCCGAAAAACTACGCAAAGTGGCTATTTTGCGAAGTACCGTATTACGGGCCGGGTTTCTAAGTTGCAAATTAGCAATAAAGGTGCGTAAGTTGGCAGGCAAAAAGGCTTTTTCTTTGTCTATGTGGCGGACTTGGCAAAAAGAAGTAAATTCTTCCAAGGTTATGCGATAGGAACGCAAAGTATGGGAAGAAAAATTCTTATTTGCTAAGTCTGTTAAAAAAGACGTTACCCACTGATTCATAGGTTATTTTTTCTTACTGTTTGCTTTTTTTATTTGTTCTATTTCTTCCGGCGTTACCGTTACAATCGTGCGGCATTTCGGGTAGCCGGAACAGCCTAAAAATTCCCCGCGTGCGGAACTGCGTAAAATCATGGGTTTGCCGCATTTTTCACATTTGCGGTCCGTTACAATGGGGTCGGCTTTTTTGGCGGCGTTTTTTTCGCCTTCCAGCGGTTTGGCATTTTTGCATTTCGGATACCCAGAACACGCTAGGAACTTTCCATTGCGTCCCATGCGGATGACCATGGGTTTGCCGCATTTTTCGCATACTTGGTCGGTTTGCTGCGGTTGGGTATTTTGAATTTTATGACCCTCGGCATCAATAGAATATGTGTTTTTGCATTCCGGATACCCCGAGCAAGCCATAAAACGTCCGCGCCGTCCGGTGCGAATTACCATCGGTTTGCCGCATTTTTCACAAACCTCGTCGGTTTTTTCCGGCTGTACTTTTTCGCCGGTACTGGTTAAATTGATTTTGCCTTTGCAGGTTGCATCGCTGCAGGCTAAATACTCTCCAAAGCGGCTGCGTTTTTTAAGCATCATTTTGCCGCAAATGGGGCATTTTTCATCCGTTTCTTGGGCGGCCGGACGTTGCATGCCTTTGTCTGCCTCGTCCAATTCGCGTTGGAAGTTATGGTAGAACTCCGCTAGCAGTTCCACCCATTTTTGGCCCCCTTCGGCCACTTGGTCCAGTTTTTCTTCCACCCCGGCGGTATAGGACAAATCCATAATTTCCTTAAAGAAATCTTTGAGACTGTCCGTTACCGTGATACCTAAATCGGTGGCTACCAACTTATTGGTTTTTGGGGGGCGCGCAATATATTTGCGGTCTAAAATCGTTTTGATGGTAGGCGCATACGTGGAAGGGCGGCCGATACCGTGTTTTTCCAACGTTTTAATTAAACTGGCTTCGTTGTAATACGGGGGCGGATTGGTTTTGTGGTCTTTCGTTTTTAAGTCCACCAGTTTTAGCGTGTCGCCTTCATTTAAGATGGGCAAGAGGGCGGCGTTACTTTCTTCGCTATTGTTATTTTCTTCTTCTTCGGGATCTTTGTATACAGACAAATAGCCGGGGAATTTAATCGTGCGTCCGGTAGCGCGCAAAAGGCAGTCTTTTTCGCTCTTGGCCGCAATATCAATGGAAACCGTGTTAAATACAGCATCGGCCATTTGGCTAGCCACAAAGCGTAACCAAATGAGTTCATAGAGTTTGTATTGATCCGAAGTTAAGAACGGCTTCATATTTTGGGGTGTACGCCGCACATCCGTAGGGTGGATGGCTTCGTGGGCTTCTTGAGCCCCCATTACTTTACTCTTAAAGATATTGGGTTTGGCGGGTACAAATTGCTCCCCGTATTTTTGACCGATAAATTTTTTCGTTTGGTCTTGCAACAATTTGGATACGTTGAAAGAGTCCGTACGCATATACGTAATTAAACCGACGGTTTGTCCTTCCACGTCAATACCTTCGTATAAGTGCTGGGCTGTTTGCATGGTTTTTTGGGAAGAAAACCCTAATTTATTGTAGGCATCCTGTTGCAAGGTGCTGGTAATAAA
>ONQH01000125.1 GCA_900319885.1 Candidatus Avelusimicrobium ruminicola | reverse complement strand
GGGGATAAGGTCATGCAGATACGCAACAATTATGAAAAGGAAGTTTTCAACGGCGATATCGGCCTGATCGACTCCGTTGATCCCAGTGCGCGGGAATTGACAGTACGTTTTGATGCCAGAACTGTTCTCTATGACGTGTCAGAACTGGATGAACTGATTCTGGCTGCGCGGCACCGGAAACTCAAACTGGGCTTCCTCTGGTTTGGCGCCTGGAAAAACGCGCAGTGCTACTACGCCCCGCCCTGGGTCAAGACGGACCTGGAACGCTTCCGCCGTGCGCAGCCCGTCAAGGGCCTGAACCGGATGACGCTGCCGCTCTTCCATGGGATGGAATATTCCACCCTGTCCGCCTTCTGCGGGGAAACGCTGCGTGCAGACAGCCGCGCTTTCGCGAACCTGATGGCTCATCTGAGGGAATTCGACGGCGAAGAGCAGACCGTGGTGTATATTCAGGTGGAAAACGAAACCGGCCTGCAGGGCGCGGCCCGGGACCATTCCGACGAGGCGGACGCGCTGTTTGAAAGCGAAGTTCCCGAAGAATTCGCTGCGTACATGCAAGGCCCTGCCATGGCTACGCTAAGGGAGGACGTTCGCAGGGCGGTGGAAGCCGGAACGCCATCCGGAACCTGGCGCGAAGTCTTTACGGATCAGGCGGAGGAAATTTTTCAGGCTGCCGCGACAGCCCGTTATGTGAACGCCGTGGCTGCCGCCGGAAAGGCGGAATACAACCTGCCGATGGCAGTAAACGCCTGGCTGGAGATCGGCAAGGCGGGAAATTATCCTTCCGGCGGCCCGGTCGGGAAGATGCTGGAAGTATGGAAATTCTTTGCACCGCAGATTGACGTTTTCTGCCCGGATATTTATGTAATTGCTATCGTCTGCGGCGTAGTAGCCATTTTAGGCCACATGTGGACGATCTACCTTAAATTCCGCGGTGGCAAAGGGGTAGCCACGTCCGCCGGCGTGTTTTTTGCGCTCGCACCGATCCCTACCACGTGCGCCTTTATTACCTTTGTTATATTAGTGGCTATTTGGGGACGTATTTCCATCGGTTCCATTGCGGCGTGTGTTGTGTTGCCGCTGGTGAGTTGGTGTATGAACTATCCCCTGGCTGAAAAAATTATGGTTACGGCTGTGGGGTTGTTAGTCATCTACAAACATATCCCGAACATCAAACGGTTGCTGTCTCAAAAAGAACTTAAATTTGAAGACGGTGCCAAAAAACGCAAATCTCATGAAAATAAATAATATCACCGTATTGGGAGCGGGCATTTGGGGCAGTGTAATTGCCCAGCATCTTGCCCAAAAAGGATATTCCGTCCGTCTGTGGGAGTACAACGAACAACTGTTAAATGTACTTAAAACCATGGGGCGCCACCCGAATATTCCTAATTTTAAATTACACGATAATTTGCGCCTTACCGGCGACGTAGCCGAGGCCGTCAAAGACACGGATTTAATCATTTTTGTCATTTTTCTTAAAATATCGCTTGCGATATAAAAATAAAGTNNNNTTCTGCCGCGAGCAACTTAAACCCCTACTAAACGGGCGCGTGGTGCCGGTGGTCAGTGCGTCCAAAGGGATTGAAGACAAAACCTTCAAAACGATTTGTGAAATTGTGGAAGAAGAACTCCCGCAACTTAAAGACAAAGTGCTGGCTTTTTCCGGGCCGAGTTTCGCTCTGGAAGTGGCCCAACGCGTGCCGACCAAAATTATGCTGGCCGGGGCCGACAGAACCTTGGTTTCCCAACTGGCCGATGTCTTTAACGGAGACCCGATTATCATTGTACCGTCTACAGACCGGCGCGGCGTAGAATATGGCGGCGGCGTGAAAAACGTACTGGCCATTGGATGCGGCGTCATTGACGGAATTGGCGACGGCGCCAACACCAAAGCCGCGCTCATCACCCAAGCCATGCAGGAGATGAACGACATTATCACCAGCCAAGGGGGCCAACCCCAAACCGTTTACAGTTTAGCCGGATTTGGCGACGCTATTTTAACGGGGATGTCCGCCATCAGCCGCAACCGCCGCTTAGGTGAAAAACTGGGTGCGGGCCTTTCGCTGGAAGAAGCCAAAAAAGAAGTAGGCACTATTGCCGAAGGGGTAAACTCGGTACAGAGCGTGTATGATATTGCACGCAAAAACAATTTACATACACCCATTATTGATGCGATTTGGCAACTGGTTTGCCAAGGGCAAAAACCGTGCGTACTGCTGCACGCAATGGGATTTATAAACAGAGGTAATAAATAATTTTATGAATAAAGATGATGTAATCCGCCACTTGACGCGGACCATGTTAGACAAAAAACAAGCCAAAACTACCGTAGATAAAGTTTTTGAGATTATTAAACACGGTCTTAAACGCGACGGCAAAGTAGTCATTAGCAACTTCGGTTCCTTCCACTTAAAGACTGCCCGCCCGGTTACACGGCGCAACCCCAAAACAGGCGCCCGTGTGGATGTACCCGCCAAACAAAAAGTACGCTTTAAGCCTTCCGAAAATATTCTAAAGAAATAGCAAAACATAAGGGGCTTATCAAAAGCCCCTTATGTTAGGTTTATTCAACTAAAATTAAGGCATGGTTGAAATATGCTTGCGTCCGTAGATTTTATCTACAATGACCGCAATCGCTCCGTCCCCGGTGACGTTGCACGCGGTGCCGAAACAATCCATGGCCACATAGAGCGCAATCATCAGCGCCAGTTGGGCTTGGCCAAACCCAAGCATACTTTCCAAGATGCCCAGTGCCGCCATAATAGCTCCGCCGGGAACCCCCGGGGCCGCAATAATGGTAATGCCCAACATACAAATAAAGCCGGAAAATTGCGCCAACGTGACGCTTTGCCCCCCCATAATCATAATGGCTAAGGCACAGGCAACAATCTTCATCGTACTGCCGGACATGTGAATCGTAGCACACAACGGGACCACAAAGCCGGCAATTTCATCCCGTACGCCGATTTTTTCCGTTTGGCGCAGGGTAACCGGAATCGTGGCCGCGGAGGACTGCGTACCTAATGCAGTTACATACGCTACCATCATCTCTTTGAGCATACGGAAAGGATTTTTACGCCCGATAATTCCCGCTATAATAAATTGTATCAGCAGCATCACCAGCGTCATCACAAAAATAATGACAATAATTTGTGCAAATACACCCAGTACCGCGATGGCCTGCCCGTTAATCGTCATATTCAGAAAAATGCCAAAGATATAAATAGGCAAGAGCGGGATAATAATTTTTACAATTACTTTATCAATAATATCGCGCAAATCCAACATAACCCCTTTGAGGCGGCTTCCCTGGATGACGGCCATCCCTAATCCTAACGTAAAAGCCAATACCAAGGCACTCATCACGCTAAATAAAGCCGGCATAGCAATTACAAAGTACGGTTTGAGTTCGGCTACTTTACCAAACGAAGTGGCCCCGGCGGCAGGGTCCAGCACATACGGGAACGTCCACACCGCCACCCCGTAACTAAAAAATCCGCTGGCTAACGTAAACCCATACGCCAAAGCCGCCGTGATAAATAATAGTTTCCCGGCGTTTCGGCCCAATTCGGCAATCCCGGGGGCTACCAAGCCGACAATGAGTAGTGGGATAATAAATCCCAAGAAATTGCTAAACAATCCGTTAAACGTAAGTACCGCACGCACAAACCACGTCGGCACAAACAGACCACAAATAATCCCGGCCATAATCGCCAAAATTACTTGTGGGAGTAAACCCCATTTCAACTTCAAATTCAGTTTTCGTCTTCTAAATTTAATCATACACTCATTATACCTTAATTAGGTCTGGTGACGCGTAAAATTTCATTTTGCTATAATAAACGTATGCAAGTAAAAATAAATATTGATGGGGGTTCCCGCGGAAACCCCGGGCCGGGCGCCTCGGCGTATGTGATTTGTGATATGCAAGGGAATATCCTCTCGCAAGAAGGCTATTTTATGACGCATTGTACCAACAACCAGGCCGAATATACCGCCTTAAAACTAGCGCTCATTAAATGCAAAGAACTGGGCGCCACGGAACTGTTTATTGAAGGGGACTCTTTACTCTTGGTCAAACAATTCACCGGCGAATACAAAATTAAAAACCCCGATTTGCAGGCCCGCATGCAAGTTATCCGCAAACTGGCGGCCCCGTTTACGATTCACATCAAACACGTCCTGCGCGAATTTAATAAAGCACCCGACGCCTTGGCCAATAAAGCCATGGATGCCAAAGAGTCGCTGGGATTTAACCCGATTAAACACTTGCCGGAAGATGCGGACATTTTGGCAACTCCTACCCCCCAAAACCGGGTAAACGGGGTGGAAGTAACCCCTGTCAAACGTACAGAAAAAAAGGCCAAGGCGACGGCTAAAAAAGCCCCCCACCAGCCTAGTTTATTTGACTAAAATAAAAAAATATCCCCCGGCAAAGCCGGGGGTTTTACAATCTTTCCCATTACACTTGTTTTTTCATTTCAGCTTCAGTATATTTCTTGAATTCATAGACTGCAACATCCTCTGTAAGTTTAACCGCTTTCTCATCCTTATATTTTCTCTGTTCTACAGTGGGGCTGGTGAAGTCCTTTGGAATACCGGATTTTCCATTGGCACCGGCCGCTGCTTGTTCCTCTCCATAACCGGCGGTTTCTGCCATCACACAGAAATCGTCATGCCCGTAGGGCAGACATTCCTTTAAGATAGCCCCGTTGGACCGGACCGTCAAACGCAGCGCGGCTCCGTCATACATACCGCCTGCACGCGTCATGGTTTGCACGCCATCCTCGCTGCCCACTTCCAGTTCCCAGTTACTGCCGGAAGGGCCGGGCAGTTGGATGTCGCCCCGATCATTTAGGTCATCCAGACCGTCGGCAAAAGCATTATGCTGCATATAGAAAATGCTTTGCGCGGTAGCCAAGTCCCCCAAGATTTGTACAGCCTCAGCCATGCGGGACCGTTCAACAGCTTTGGTATATTGCGGCAACGCAATAGATGCCAAAATACCAATAATGAGCACTACTACGAGTAACTCAATTAACGTGAAACCTTTATTCATAAGAATACCTCCTACCAAACAT
>ONQH01000126.1 GCA_900319885.1 Candidatus Avelusimicrobium ruminicola | reverse complement strand
ATATTATGTGGTGCGCTACGTGGGCGCTTAATACATTGATTGCCAAGGGCAAAAGCACAGACTGGATGGTTCACATGTTGGGCCAGGCCGTAGGGGCTTATACGGACGCTACGCACGGGATGACCTTGGCGGCTGTATCGTTGCCGTATTACCGGCACATTTTGCCGTATGGGTTAGCCAAATTCAAACGTTTTGCGGTAAATGTATGGGGTATTAGTGCCGAAGGTAAAACGGATGAGCAGGTAGCGCAAGAAGGCTTAAAAGCACTGGAGAACTGGATGAAAACCATCGGTGTAACTTTGCATATCGGCGAATTAGGTGCCACTGCGCAGATGATTCCGGGTATTGCGGCGGCAACGTTGATCCTCAAAGGCGGTTATAAGGAGTTGTCTAAAGAGGAAGTGGTTGCTATCTTACAGGAAAGTTTATAATGAAAAAACAGCTACTGCTTATTGGATTGTTGCTTGCATCGGTCGGTATTTTGGCATACGCGGCCTCAAAATCTCAGGAGAAGAAACCTATGACGAAAAAAATTGTACAAACTGCCGGCAGAGACCAGTTAGGCAATTTTGCCCCGGAATTTGCTCATTATAATGATGATGTTTTATTTGGGGAAAACTGGAATAATACCGACTTAGACCTAAAAACACGCTCCCTAATTACGGTAATTGCATTGATGTCGCAAGGGATGACGGATTCGTCTCTTACATATCATTTGCAAAACGCAAAAAATAACGGGGTGAGCAAAGAGGAAATGGCCGCAGCTATCACGCACACCGCTTTTTATGCCGGCTGGCCCAAAGCGTGGGCTACGTTTCGCTTGGCTAAAGAAGTATGGACGGATAAAACCCCTGCTTTAACAGATAAGGAAAAATATCAAAAAACCATATTCTTCCCAATCGGCAAACCCAACGACGCCTTTGCCAAATATTTTGTAGGGCAGAGTTATCTGGCACCCATTTCTACGGAACAGGTTACCTTCTTTAACGTAACGTTTGAGCCCGGGTGCCGCAATAACTGGCATATTCACCACGCCACCAAAGGGGGCGGACAAATGCTGGTGGCTGTTGGTGGACGCGGCTATTATCAAGAATGGGGAAAGGCTCCCGTGGAAATGAACCCCGGTGACGTAATTCACATCCCGGCCAATACTAAACATTGGCACGGGGCCGCGCCGGATAGTTGGTTTTCTCACTTGGCGTTTGAAATTGAAGGGGAAAATACTTCCAACGAATGGTTGGAAGCGGTTTCTAACGAAGAATATAGCAAATTGAAATAGGAGCAAGTATGGCTAAAAACTTAATTATTTATTATTCCCGCAAAGGCGAAAATTACTTTGGCGGTTCAATCCGTTCTATTGCCAAAGGCAATACAGAAATAGTGGCAGAATATATTCAAAAAGCGGTCGGGGGAGATTTGTTTGAAGTGGACACGGTGAAACCGTATGCTGCCAACTATAATGATTGTATTGAGCAGGCCAAAATAGAACTTCGCTCCCAAGCGCGTCCGGAACTAAAGAAATACTTAACGGATATTACGTCGTATGATCACGTGTTTGTATGTGGCCCTTGCTGGTGGGGGACTTTTCCCATGGCTATTTTCAGCCAGCTAGAGAAATTAGATTTTACGGGTAAAAAAGTTATGGCGGTAATGACCCACGAAGGCAGTGGCCTAGGCAACAGCGAGCGCGACTTGAAGTCACTTTGCAAAGGGGCTACCTTTGGCAAAGGCCTGGCTATTAACGGAAGTAATGCCCCGCATAGCGAAGCCCAAGTAGCCGGCTGGGCCAAAAATCAGGTCAACTAATTATGAGTTATTGCGACGGATGGTGCACGACACAAGCCGATCAAAAATACCACGATACAGAGTGGGGATTTCCGGTTCATAATGACCGTAAGTTGTTTGAATTTTTGATGTTAGAGGTCTTGCAGTGTGGCCTTTCGTGGCAACTGGTGATTAAAAAACGTGCTATATTTCGCACGTGTTTTGATAAGTTTGACTATACCAAAATTGCGGCCTATGGGGCCCAAGATATTCAGCGCATTTTGAATACGCCGGGCATGATCCGTTCCGAGCGGAAAATTAAGGCGATTATTCAAAATGCGCGGGCTTTTTTGCGCGTGCGCAAGGATTTTGGCTCTTTTAGCAAATTCTTATGGTCCTACAGTGAAGGCAAAAGTATTATTTATGCCGGCCATGCCCGGGGAGCTGTTCCCACTGCCAACGGGCTTTCTACACAAATCAGCCGGGAACTCAAAGCGCGCGGTTTTACGTTTTTAGGGCCGGTTACGATATATTCTTATTTGCAATCGTGCGGCGTAATTAACGATCACGATTTTACCTGCCCGCTTTTCAAAAAAATCAGTCAGCAGTATTCTTGCATTACTAAAAAACGCGACCAAGAAGTATTTTAGTTCGGCGGTACGTCCTTTATAAATATAGTAAAATAATACAATATGCTGTATAAATAGAGGAAACCCATGCTGGATATTGTTCACCAACTTATTAGTTCGCTACGTGCCTTATGCACGTCTCCTTCTTTACAAAATCTATATGATGTAATGAACGGTTTTAACGCTCTGATTTGGGGCCCGCCGATGATTTTTTTGTTGCTTTTTTTGGGGATTTATTTCACCATTAAATTGCGTTTTATCCAAAAATATATGCTCCCGGCAGTCAAACTTTCTGTTGCCAAGGCGGAGAGCGAAGGGATGGTCAGCAGTTTTGGCTCGCTGGCGGTAATGATTGGCGCAACCGTAGGTACAGGCAGTATTATTGGGGTCACTACAGCGGTGGCGGAAGGGGGACCGGGTGCGTTGTTTTGGATGGTGGTAGCCGGATTCTTTAACTTTGCCATTAAATATTGTGAGTGTTTGGTGGCGTTTAAATATCGCGTCCGCTTGCCTGACGGAGAATATGTAGGCGGCCCGATGTATTATTTGTCTAATATCCTTAAATTCAAGTGGCTCGCGGTTATTTTTGCGGTAGGAACGGTGCTGATGGGGTTAACTGCCGGGGGGGCGTTGCAAACGAACTCCATCGCGGACGCCTTGCGCGAAGGCTACAATCTCAATCCGTGGTATGCGGCTTTCTTTGTAGCGTTGGCCACAGCCGTGGTAGTTATCGGCGGGGTAAAACGGATTGCCTCTTACTCGGAATGGCTGGTGCCGATTATGGGCGCACTCTATTTGTTAATTGCCGGGATTGTGATTTTAATGAATTTTACGCAACTTCCGCAGGCGTTGTGGGTTATTGTGAAAGGGGCCTTTACAGGCAAAGCCGCCGCAGGCGGTGCGTTGGGTGTAGGAATTATGGGCCTAGTGCAGGCTATGATTCCGGGCGTCACAGCCGGGGTAACGCGTGCGGTACTGGCTACGGAAGCCGGGTTAGGCAGTGCCTCTATGGCGGCGGCGGCAGCCCGTATGCGCAGTGCTACGCAAATGGCCATTGTGTCGGCTACGTCGGTATTTTG
>ONQH01000153.1 GCA_900319885.1 Candidatus Avelusimicrobium ruminicola | reverse complement strand
GTTGCGGTCGGCATAGTAGTTGAGCACACCGTCAAAGCCCAGGGCTTTGGCACCTTCTATATTAGCCGGATTATCGTCTGTAAAAATACAGTTTTGGGCTTTTAAGTGATAGCGGTTTAATAGAATGTTATAGATTTGAGGGTCCGGTTTGACACACTTTTCAATGCCGGACACTACCATCCCGTCAAATTCTCTTAAAAATGGGAATTTGGCTTGCGCCAAAGGAAATTTTTCTGCGGACCAATTAGTAAGCGCATACACCGGGGTTCCTTGTTGTTTGAGTTCGCGCAAGATTTGCACCGTTCCTTCGATAGCGTCGCCCATCATTTCGCCCCAGCGTGTATCAAAGGCCTTAATTTGCGCGGCATATTGCGGGAATTGCACAGTGCGTTCGGCACACCCTTGCGCAAACGGTTTTCCCCCATCCATTTGAAGATTCCACTCCGGGGTACATACAGTTGCCAGGAAACGCTCCATTTCGGCTTCCTCGGAAAACAATTTGCGGTAAAGGTAGCGCGGATTCCAATCAATAAGTACCGCCCCTAAATCAAAAACAACCGTTTTCACTACAGCACCAGCGTATCTTCCATGTCCGGCCCGGTGGAAATCAGTGCAATCTTCGGGTGCGGATAAGTGGTATCACTTAATTTCTGCAGATCCGCCAGAAAGGCTTTTGCCTCGGCGGTGAAATCGTGCGGATTTTTGACGCAGTCATTGCCTTCAAACATATCCAAATGCGTGATGGCAATTTTGGTGCAGTTGTTAATCATAATGGCGCGCTTGGCGGACTTCCACTCAAATTCTCCCACACGGCGCAGACGTTTACTCACACTGCCGATTTCGTGCCCTTTGGTATGATAAATTTCCAGTTCTTTTTCGTCAAACATTTCTTTTTCTAACGGGCCGGGGCCTACGCGGGTAATGTAGGGCTTGAATACGACGTACACATCCCGCACGGACTTGGGGCCTAAACCCGCCTCGCCCAAAAAAGTGCTAGCCGTAGTATCGCGCGACGTAACAAACGGATATTCCCCATGCAAGAGTGAAAGTTTAATGCCTTGCGTACCTTCCAGCAGCACGTCGCCACCTTTATCCAAGCAATCGTTTAACAGTTCGGGAACATCTTGAATATACTCTTTTAAGAGGGGTTCGTCTTTGGCAAATTTAATATCGCGCCGCTCAATGCGTTCTTTGACGGCCTGTCCTAACCCTGTTCCCACACTGCCGATTTTATTCATAAAGTGTGCCGCGCCGCGTTCGGCTGCGGTTTGCTCGTCGGTAATGAGTACTGCATACGGGTCAATAATCAAGCGGTCTTGCGTACCGGTTTTTTTCACTTCGTCGAGCAGCCACTGCGTTTTCGTATATGCGCCCGCCCCTAATACCAACTTTGTTTTAGGATTTAAGAACCCGGAAGGGATATTTTTGAGCGTGTAAGAAACCCCGTTTTGCACAACGGTATGCCCTGCATTGGGGCCTCCTACGCGCACGCAATAATCATAATTTCCCTTGTAAGAAAGATACGCCGCAATTTTACCTTTTCCTTCATCTCCGGCTTGTCCGCCGCATACTAAATCAATCATGGTTTCCCTCCGCAAGTTGTTGGGCTATGCCCGTGTAAGTTTCTACATCTAACATATGTAATTGCATTTTGACAGAGGCTGGAATATGAAGCCCGTCAATAAAATCAGCAAGTAGCGTGGCGGTAATGTGTTGGCCGCGGGTAAAATCGCGCAGTAGTTCGTAGGCGTTTTCACACCCATTTGCACGCAAAATAGTTTGGATTCCTTCCGCTAGCACTTCAGGGTGCGCGTACAATTCTGCGCGCGCGGCTTGGCGATTAAATGCAATTTTGCTAAGTCCTTTAAGTAAAGATTCATACGCCACAAGCGCATGCCCAAACGCTACCGGAATATTGCGCAGTACCGTAGAGTCCGACAAGTCCCGCTGTAAGCGCGAAATAGGCAGTTTGTTGGACAAAAAATCTAAAAGCGCACTGGAAAGTTGCAAATTACCCTCGGCATTTTCAAAATCAATTGGGTTCACTTTTTGCGGCATCGTGGACGAGCCCACCTCACCTTTTACCGTTTGTTGCGTGACATGCCCGGCAGAAATATAGTGCCACATATCCCGCGCAAAATCTGTCAAAATCACATTTACGCGACGTAGATTATCAAATAATTCAGCGTACGTGTCACGGTGATCAACTTGGGTAGTAACCGGGCTCAGGATCAATTTTATAGTACGCCCTTTATTAAGTGCGCTAATCACTTCACGCGTGGCACGCGGCCAATTAACTAACGGGAAGGCGGCATAGTGCGCGTTAAAGTTCCCCACCGCCCCGCCTAGTTTACAGGAGATTTGCCGCGCTTTTAACGCGGTGATCTGCTGCGCAAGGCGGCACTCAAATACGCGCATTTCTTTGCCAAATGTCGTCGGCACAGCGGGTTGTCCGTGGGTACGGGCCAGCAATAAAGAACGGGCCTCTTTTTTAGCCCATTTGTTAAGTTCTTTTTGTAAATTGTTAAGT
>ONQH01000164.1 GCA_900319885.1 Candidatus Avelusimicrobium ruminicola | reverse complement strand
AATTGCTTGACTTCATTTTCTAATTGTTTGCTCAATTTATTTCTTTTGTATCGCGCAAAGGAATTTTCTACCTCGGCTCCTACAAGTATATTAGGATTTTGTTCCGCTTTACTGCGTATTCTGGCTTGTTCCAACGTTTCGGACGCTTGGACGCGGGTAGGAATTTCGGCACGGTTTCTAAAGGGTGGCAACGCGGTACTGATTTGTTTTTCAGCCTGGACAACTTGACGTGTAACAGCCTGAGTAAACGGGGTAGCGGGTAATGCGGTTGATAACCCATGCGTATGCATAGCCGCCTGAGATGGAGTATGTTGGGCCGCAGTTCTTATTTCCCGCGGTAGATAACGTACCCCTTGGCGCAACATAGCCGGGGAAACGCGGCTGATGCGTGTAAGGTTTACCCCCGTTGTTGGCACTTTTTTTACTTTAATTTTTGGCCCTGCATAGGCTTGCAGAGCAGACACCATCAATACAGCAATACTACTTCCCAGAATAATTTTTTTCATATTTTCTCCTTACCGATATTATGACATAAACACGAAAATACCAAAAGAGTCTTTGGACCTAATTTGCCAATCTATTTAGACCTATATTCCAAAAGGGCCCTAAAGACAGAGACGGGCAAATTGGCTACTTCTCCGCCACACACTTTCCCCGTTTGGGACGGGTATGTTTGTTAATTTGAGCCCTGCACGTCCGTAAGTTGAACGCCGCGTACGTCTGCAAGACAACGCACCGCGTTGCAGGTACGCAAGGGAAAGCCCGGGCGTGCAGGGCTCAAATTAGCAAACCGCCAGTCTGCAAATTTGCTACTATATAACTATGATTTTTACCGATACGGGCATTATCCTCTTGCGCCAACCCTTGCGCGAAAACGACCGCGTAGTTTCTATCTACACGCGCGAACACGGCCGCCTCAATGCCCGGTACCCCGGCGTCAGCCACACGAAGGGTAAACTCAAAGCCTTTTGCGAGCCGCTCACCCGGGCGGACCTACGCATTTACGTCAAGCGCGGCGGCATTATGGGCACGATTACCGGCGGCAAAATAGACACTGTTTTCCCCGCCATCCATACCGATTTGAAACGCACAACGCTTGCATTGCACTGTTGCGAACTGATGCTGCGTTTAACGCCGTTGCACCAAGTCAGCACGCCCAAATTTGAACTGCTTAGCCAGGCCCTTTTTTCACTGGAAAATCATACACCTACCCCGGCGTTTGCCGCCGCGTTTACCTTGCGGCTAATGATGTTGGCAGGGTTTGGGTTGGATCACCCCGTCTTGCAAATTACGCCCCGGTTTTGGCAGCGTATGCACGAGGATGATTTTGCCAATTTACGCTTTGAGGATCCGCAAGATTTACTGCAACTGGCCAAGTGCAACAGCGTGGTGCGGCGTTTTTTGAACCATTATTTAACTTATCCCTTACACACCACTAAACCGCTGGGGTTGGAAGAAACCGCCACCGTATGGCAAGAGGAGCCGGTGTTGGTATGATTACCAGTGTCATTTTTGATATGGACGGAACCATTTTTAATACCGAACATATCTACTTTGAGTGTTACCGCAAAGCCGCCGCCGAAATGGGCCTTGACTTTACCTTTGAACTGTTTGCACAAGGGGTGGGCATTTCGCGTGAAGAAGCCAACAAATTCATCAAGCAACACTTCGGGCAAGATACCGATACCGATTCTCTGCAAAACCGCACCTATGCGCTGGTGGAAGAATACCTTTCCCACGGGGGCGAAATTCCCTTTCTGCCCGGGGCCCGCGAAACAATTGAACTGTTTTATAAACGCGGGTTAAAACTGGCGTTGGCGTCCTCCAACATGCGCCGCTGGGTGGACTTTTATTTAATTAAAAAGGGGCTACTCAAATACTTCCCTGTCATTACCACGTGCGAGGATGTCACCCACCTCAAACCCCACCCGGAGGTTTATCTGTGCACCGCCGCCAAACTCAAAACCGACCCGGGTGCGTGCCTGGTGTTTGAAGACTCCGTAGCCGGGGCCACCGCCGCCATTTGCGCCGGGATGCGGACCTGTATGGTGCCTAATATCAAGAGCCCGGACTCGTTTGTTAAACAGCACGCGTTTAAGATTTACTCGTCTTTGGAAGAAGTGCCGGCCGACCTGGACGAACTGCTTAACTAACTTCTTTTAGCCAAACCCTTTACCCCTAGGCATTTAACTACTACAGCACCCAGTAAGTGCTATAGCAGCAATCATGTTCCCGCAAACAGACAAAGAGAACTGGCAAGATTTCGGTCTGCTCCTGTGTAGCTCGCTGTGGCATTTACCCGGTTT
>ONQH01000127.1 GCA_900319885.1 Candidatus Avelusimicrobium ruminicola | reverse complement strand
ACTTCGCGCGCAGCAATCTGCCGTCGTGTAAGCACACTGGCAAACATCCTGCTGTCCCTTCTCGTTAATAAAAAACCAGTCATGGAAGTTACAATTATCGTAGGGGGAAGTGCGGATCTTTACCAATAATCCTGCCTCAAAATACCACATCATATTTTGTTCCAAGTGCGAGGTTACCGTTCCATTTACAGAGGCCACTGTTTCGCTTTTTAAGTTTCCGTCCACATCATAAATACCGCGGGTAATGGGGCCCTCTGCACTCATCAGCCAATATTGCTTAATGTCCGTGGCTGTTTTATCCGACCAGGCACAGGGGAAAACTTTATTTTTCTTACATTGAAGTAGGCCCTTTTGATAAGGGGTATAAGAAACTTTACGTTGTGGTTTTTTAATTTTCACAGCCATCGTGGTAGCCGGGCAAACCTCCGGCGCAGCCTGCTCAGCCTGCTCAGTTTGTTCCAGTTCCTCATTCATATCTATTACTTCTTGTGGAACAGGGATTTCTTCTTCTATTTCAGAAGTAGCGGGGGGAATAATAGGTGCCGGCACGTCTGCCATATGGGCAGGAGCATCTACATTTTCTTGTGCAATCGGTTTTTTAGAAGAAGAACCCGTACTTTTGTGCAATACAATACGACCCACCCAAAAGACGAACAAAAATAAAACGGCTAACAGAACGGCCAACAATGGGATGAACCACAAGGCAGTGGAAATATTTGATTTTTTTGACATATTTATATTGTATAAAAATCAAGCACGTGATTTGACGCAAAAATCCGCATCCATCGGAAATAGCGCACAATATCTACGGGGACCGCCCGGCTTATATAAGAAACTACGGGCACAACAGTCTTTAGTCGGCACACCGCACAAACAGGCGGAGATTTGTCCATCTTTTCCAATCAAAAACCAATCACGCAAGTTCGGGTTATCATACGGAAAAGTACGTACTTTTGTTAATAAACCATTTTCAAAATATAACTCTGCATAATCTCCTTGATAGCGAAGAACTGTCCCATCTAACGAAGAAAATGTTTGGCTGATTATTTGACCATTAGCCTTATTATATACAATGCGTTCCACGGGGCCTTGTCTATTTCTAAGCCAATATTGTTTTACAAGAGCACCCCCACTAACATCTTTCCAACCACAGGGGAACGTTCTGCCTTGCCGGCACAGCGCAAGTCCCTTGGCATAAGTAGCAAATAGATCTTTAGGTTTTGAATTGCGGGCAGGTGCCGGCTTAGACGAAGCGGCCGGACGGGTGGGTTTTTGCGGGGTAGACACATCTTCCAGCGTGTAAGAGTATTGCTCTTTTTGCCCAACGGGATCTTCCTTCGGCGCAGATTCGCCTTCAGTTTCATCCACTTCTTCCTCATAGCAATCTTCTTCGTCCTCGTAGCACACATCCTCTTCTTCATCCGCATATTCTTCCGCAGAATCAGCATCTGAAGCAGTGTCCTCGTTAGCCGCCTCTTCTGCGTTTTCACCCTTACCCTCAACGTTCTTATTTTCTTCTTCCTGGCGTGCGGTAGCGGCTCGCTCTAATAGTTGGTCCCGATCCGCCTTGGCGGTTTCAATGGTAGGCGCGGTAGTAGTATGCACTAACCTCCACGTGACATATCCACCGAGTAAAACAACCCCCACGGCCGCAATAGCCAGTAGGGTCCATAATAAATTGATAAGATTTGATTTTTGGCTCATAAGTTTATTTTATAATTTGTGCAGTTTATTTTGTGCTCTATTTTTTACTATAATAAATTATATGACAAATAAACAAGTAGCTGCCCAGCAGCCTGAAAAAGATGTACTTCTGTCGTTTTTATCCAGCATAATTGCCTACGTAAAAGCTCACAAACAATCTGTTATAACTATCGTGGTCATTTTAGTGCTGGCCGCCTTACTAGGTTACACGTATGATGCACATGTAAAAAGCGTGCAAGAAAAATCTTGGGCGGCTTATTATAAGGCTCAACTGGCAGTCATGAGCGACCCCACCGCAGTCACACAGTTAGATACCGTCTCTTCACAATTTCCTAACACTAACGCCGCGCAATACGCGCAACTACTTAAAGGGGATTTATTGTACGCCCAAGAAAATTATGCCCAAGCGGCAGATGCCTATGAACCTTTATTAAATGCGCATAACGAAACGTTACGCACTGTAGCCACCCTTAGTTTTGCAGCCACCAAGCAAGCCACGCAAGACTATGAACGGGCTGTGAAGGAAATGACGAACTTTATTCAAAAAAATTCAAAAAGTTTTGCGCTTCCCCAAGCTTATTTTACCCTGGCTATGAGCCAAGAACTTGCCGGTAAAAAACAAGAAGCCATAGAAACCTATAAACAGATTTTAGCGGACTATACCAAAACGTATTTTGGTGCAGTTGCTAAAGAACGTTTAGCCGTATTAACAAAATAAATTTGTGCCCCGCCCTTAAAAGCGGGGACTTTTGTGTAGTATAGGAGAGTTATGAAAAAATTCTTATTAACAGCAATTCTTGCTGCAGGATTAACAAACCTTTCTTATGGGGCTGGGTTTGCGTTGTATGAATTCAGCGGACGCTCTACTGCCATGGGCGGCGCTGTGATGGCCAACGGGGCGGAGCCGGCTTCATTAGCTACCAACCCAGCCTTGATTACAGACTTAGAAGGGACACAGGCACAATTAGGGGTAACCGTTGTGTCTGCAAACGCAAAAACCTCTATCAAAAATCCGATGACAGGCAAATTCGAGACACGCGAATTAAAACGTGATATTTGGACACTGCCTAACTTTTATATTACTCATAAGTGGAGCGATGATGTGTCTTTTGGTTTAGGTGGATTTTCCCGCTACGGATTGGGGGGAACCTATAAGAATTATATGAATTGGTATGGAAGCAAACTGGCATACAAGGTAAAGTTGGAAACTTTCTCGTTTACACCGACAATTGCTCTTAAGGCAAATGACCAGCTTTCCCTGGCTATGGGTTTGGAAGCCATGACTATTGATTTTACCCAAAAATCGCGCGGCTTTGGGGCCGACGACACTTATGAAATTCATGGAGATGGTGTAAGCTGGGGGGGAAATTTCTCCTTATTATATCGCCCGGAATGGGCTGAAAAATGGTCATTAGGCGCCATGTATCGCACAAAAGTAAAACAAAACTTAAATGGATATATTGACACTTCTACTGGTGGAGTATTAAAGGATCCCTATGCAAGAGAAATTGTACGAGATAGCGATGCAAAAGGGTCTATTACCTTGCCAGATAGTTTCTCGTTAGGTATCGCTTTCCGCCCGGATGAAAACTGGACAATGGAATTAGGTGCTGTTGCAACGATGTGGAGTTCGTACGATCAGATCACAATTGAGTATAAAGATGATGAAAGTGCTCCGACGATTCACAACCGCAAAGAATACAAAGATACCATTCGCGCGAACTTTGGTGCAGA
>ONQH01000128.1 GCA_900319885.1 Candidatus Avelusimicrobium ruminicola | reverse complement strand
CCCGTGCATAAAATCGCCTACCCCCATGTACGAGGTAATATCGGTCAGGTACACTTCACCGGGGATATGAAGGGCATACACTGCCACCAAATAGCCGCCCAAAATACCAAACAAATTGGAAAATAACGTCAGTATCGGCAGCGTAAACACAAAGCCGCACATACGCGGAATCACTAAATAGCGAATCGGGTTCGTGCCCAGGGTGTAGAGGGCATCAATCTGCTCGGTTACCGCCATGGTACCGATTTGCGCCGTCACCGCCGCACCGGCCCGGCCGGACACGACGACGCTGGTCAGCACAGGGCCTAATTCGCGAATTAACGAAAACGTTACAATCGTACCGACAAAAATCGGGTCGCCGAAAATATTACCAATCGTGTTGCCGGCTTGCAACGCCAGCACCATCCCGGTAAACAAACTGGTCAGCGCGGTAACGCCAAAAGAATCTACGCCGATATTGACGCTTTGTTCAATGGTTTGTTGCCACTCAAATTTGGAACGCCACAACCAAAACACGCACGAGCGCAGCATCCGGGTTGCGCCGCCGATTTCACTAAACAAATACATCATATATTTACCGATAGACGTAAACATATTACTTATACACCCTTGGCACGCGGGCATTAAGTTGCGTGCAAATTTCGTAATCAATCGTCCCTGCTAAATCGGCCAGTTCGCTTAGCGTAACTTCTTCCCCTTGTTGACGTCCCACCGCTACCACTTCATCCCCCACGCTTACGTGCGGCACGTGCGAAATATCTACCATCATCATATCCATCGTCACGTTGCCCAGTACGCGGCAGCGTTGCCCGCGGATAAGCACGTCGGCCTTGTTGGAAAGGGCCCGCAAGTATCCGTCGCCATAGCCTAGCGGCAGCGTGGCTACTTTTACCGGGGACGTGGCAATAAAACTGCGGTTATAACTTACGCTAAAGCCGGCGGGAATATCTTTGACATAGACCACGCGGGTTTTGAGCGATAAAATCGGTTCGTAGCCTTTTTCCAATCCGTAAATGCTGTGGCCCGGGCGCACCAACGTGTAGTGTATATCCGGCCGGGCGACTAACGCGGCGGAAGCGGCCAAGTGAATATGCGGCACGTGGATATTGCGCAGTTGCATATTGGTCAAACTGTCGCGGAAGTAGCCGATTTGTTGCTCGGTATAAGCGGGGTCACTTTCCACGCTGGCCAAGTGCGAATACAGCCCGTCTAACACTGCATGCGGATTCTTGTGCAAAAACTCCATCATTTTGACGACTCCGCCGCGGCGCGTACCAATGCGTCCCATCCCCGTATCTTGCTTGAGGTGGCAAATGGCTTTTTTGCCCAGTTTAGCGGCTACGTCACACACCGCCTGAGCCGCACGCAAACTGGCAATCGTTACCGCCAGGTCATACTTGATAGCATATTCAAAGGCTTCAAACGGATAGATACTGCCCAGCACGAGAATCGGCGTTTTAAGGCCGGCTTCGCGCAAGGCGATGCCTTCTTCTACCGAGGCCACGCCAAACCAGTGGGCCAGTTTATTTTCTTCAATATGTTGACCGATTTTCACCGCACCGTGCCCATACGCGTTGGCTTTCAAAATAGCCAACAGTTGCGTTTGCGGCCCCACTTGGCTACGCACTTTTTGCAAGTTGCGCGTCAATTTGGTGAGGTCCACTTCGGCAATCGTAGGGCGCAGAATCGGCATCATTATTCGGCAATCTCCAGTTGGGTATCCATCCCCACCGTGCCCGACGTATCTTCCACCGTTTCGGGCGCGGGGTTGGTAAACAAAGCAAACTCGCCAAAGAACGCCAGGTCAATGTCCCCCACGGGTCCGTTGCGCTGTTTGGCAATAATAAGCGTGGCTTTGCGTTTGAGGGTTTCGTCGTCACGTTTGTAATACGATTCGCGGTGGATGAGGGCCACCACGTCGGCATCCTGTTCAATAGAGCCCGATTCGCGCAAGTCCGAAAGCATCGGCTTGTTATCGGTACGGGTTTTATCTTCGTTCTTACGGCTTAATTGCGAAAGGGCCAACACCGGCACATCCAACGTACGGGCCAAATCTTTAAGCAAGCGGGAAATTTCACTCACTTCCTGCTGGCGCGATTCGCTGCGTCTTTCCCCCCCGCGAATCAGTTGCAAATAGTCAATTACAATGAGGCCGAGTTCTTTGCCTTGTTTTTTCAGGTCGCTTGCCAAGCGGCGCGCACGCATACGCAGTTCGGTAATGGAAATACCGGACGTATCGTCAATATAGAGCGGGGCATTTTTCAGGCGGTCGGCCTCGCGCAGAATATCGGCCCATTTGCCTTTTTCAAAATACCCGTTACGCAGTTTGTGAATTTCCGCCATAGCGGCCGCGCCGATCATACGTTCATAAATGATATGACGTCCCATTTCCAGCGAGAAGAACGCCACCGGGATATTGCAATCCACACACGCGTGGTGGGCAATATTCAAGGCCAGGGCGGTTTTCCCTTGGCTGGGGCGGGCGCCTAAAATAATCAAATCCGACTTGCGAAGTCCGCCCGTTTTGTGGTCAAACTCGCTCAGCCCGGTAGGAACCCCCTGTAAGGTATTTTTATTTTTGAAGGCGGTTTCCAACATTTCAATGACTTCGGGGGCCAGGTCTTTGGACGATACAAACCCCGTCAGTTTTTGGCGTTGGCTGAGTTTATAAATCTGGTCGGCGGCCGTGTCAATAAGCATCTGCGGGTCGTCATCTTCTTCTTTATAGCACCGTTGCACCAGGCCCGTAGCGGTGCGAATTAAATCGCGCACGACGTATTTTTTGTAAACAATTTCGGCGTAATACTTGGCGTGGGCCGCGGTGGAAACTTTGCTTTCCAGTTGAGCCAAATACACTTCGCCCCCCACTTTGGTCAGGGCTTTTTGGCGTTTTAATTCTTCCACCACCGTCACAATATCTACCGCTTGGTTGCGCTCGGCCAAAGCCTGGATAGCGGCAAAAATAACTTGGTGAGCGTCTTTATAAAAATGTTCCGGCTTTAAGATTTCCAACGCATCATTGAGTGCATCCGTATCCATCAACATGGAACCCAGCACCGCCATTTCGGCGTCCAGGGCTTGGGGTGGGATGCGTTCGTCTATTAAATTACTGGGCATAAAATACTCCTCAAAATCGTGTACTTTTATTGTAGCAATTTATGAGGCGATGCGGGGCCGAAATTTTCCGTAAAAAAACCCCGGCGTACTTAGACGGGCCGGGGTGTAAAATAACGTCTTGGCGGTTTATTGATTTTGCGTTTCGGTCGTGACCACTACGGAGTGTTCCACTACGGTATGTTCGGCCTAATCAATCACCGTTTCCGTAACGGTAGTAGCCACCGTTTGCGTAGCCAATTTTTGCGTAGGCGTTTCTTCCAGTTGCAACGGTTCGTACGCTTCGGGAGCCG
>ONQH01000131.1 GCA_900319885.1 Candidatus Avelusimicrobium ruminicola | reverse complement strand
GGTTATTGCCACGTTAGGCATTGTGTTGGGGTTACTGCTTGCGTGCCTTTTATGCTGGGTGATTGCTACGTTTAATATTGTGGAACTTCCCGGAGATATTTATTATTTAACCAAGGTCCCTGTGCGGATGCAATGGGGCGATATTTTAGCGGTAGTGGGCGGAAGTTACTTGATTTGTTTTGTAGCCGGTCTTTATCCGGCGCTCAAGGCTTCGCGCGTGCATCCTACGGATGCTATACGTTACGGATAAACTATGATAGAACTTAAACACGTAACTAAAATTTACGGACAAGGCAAAGAAGATTTATGCGTGCTGGAAGATGTATCCGTGCGCTTTGCGCGCGGTAAATTTACGGTGCTCTTAGGGCCCAGCGGCTCGGGCAAGAGTACGCTATTGAACCTGATTGCCATGTTAGACGCACCCACCTCGGGCAAGATTTATGTAGACGGCAAAGAGATTACCGCCCTTAAAAGTGAGGCGGCCCGTTCTAAATTGCGCCTGACTAAGATGGGATTTGTATTTCAATTTGACGGTCTGTTGCCGGAATTTTCCCTCTTGGAGAACGTGGATATGCCTGCGCGGATGCGTGGCAAGTCCAACGTGAAAAAAGCGCAAAAATTATTGGAACGCTTTGGCTTGGGGAAAATGTCCCACAAACTGCCGGCGGATCTTTCTGGCGGGGAAAAACAGCGTGCCAGTATTGCCCGGGCGTTATGTAATAATCCGTTAGTGCTTTTGGCGGATGAGCCCACCGGCAACTTAGATGTGCAACGCAAAGAACAGGTATTTGAAGATTTTGCCCGCATGAGCCGGGAAGAAGGCTTAACTATTTTAATGGTTACGCACGACGTGCACGCGGCTGACTTTGCAGATGCAGTTTACGCGCTGCAAAATAAGCAGTTAATGAAAACAAAATAGGAGTTACTATGGAACCGGTCATTGAAACAAATATGGGTCTAAGTTTTATTTTTATTTTGGCGGTAGCCTGGTTTTTCTTGCATAAATTTTCGGTGCGTCCGTTTGATAAAATACTGAAACTGGCCGCCGCTGGGGATGCCAAGGCCCAGTATGATTTGGGGTATTTGTATTACCAAGGCAAACAAGTAAAACAAAATTTCACGCAAGCCTTTAACTGGTTTGATACTTCTGCCAAGCAGGGCAATGTGCGCGCCATGGTAGCCTTAGCCGGGCTTTATAACGAGGGGAAGGGGTGCGCTAAAAACCCCGAAAAAGCCTTTTATTGTTATGAACAAGCGGCTAAACAAGGCGATTTTGAAGCCCGTATCAACTTGGCGGTTTGTTATTTGCAAGGGATTGGAACTGCCAAAGATGAAACGCGGGCGGCCCAAATTTTGAAATCGGCCGCAGATGAGAAAAGTCCGCTGGCACAAACGTTGCTGGCCGATTTGTACGAACGCGGCGTAGGTGTAGCAAAGGATGAAAAAGAAGCCGTACGCTACTATGTGATGGCCGCTAAACAAGGCGAACCCTTAGCCAAAGAAAAGTTAGAAACCCGCAAAAAATAGATTTGTTTACTAAAAAACCCCCGGGTAAGTGCCCGGGGGTTTTGACTTAAATAGCGTTTATTTCTTTACTTCTTCTTTTTCTTCGTCCAGTTTTTTGAGCGTTGGGAAGAAGATAATTTCACGGATGGAATCTTGACCGGTGAGCATCATGATAATGCGGTCAATGCCAATACCCATCCCGCCGGTGGGCGGCATGCCCGATTCCATGGCTTCAATGTAATCAGCATCCAAGATGTCCGCGTTTTCGGCGTCTTCACCTTTGGCGATAGCCTTGGCGGCGGCTTGGTCTTTGAGGCGCTGGAGTTGGTCGGCCGGGTCGTTAAGTTCCGTATACGCGTTGCCGAGTTCCTGCCCGTTTACAAATACTTCAAAGCGTTCTACCAGTTCCGGGTCGCCGGGTTTAGTTTTAGAGAACGGGCTCACGGCGGTGGGGTAATCCAAGGCAATCACGGGGTTGTGATAGTCGGCCAGTAATTTGCCTTCAAAGAGTTCATCAAAAATAGCACTGTCGCTATCATCTGCGGAGAATTTAATGCCTTGTTCACGGGCGACTTCTTCTAATTTCACGCGGTTAAATTTGCGGCCGTCTAATACTTCGTGAATATCGTGGCCGAATTTTTCTTGCCAGGCTACCGGAATATAGAGGCGTTTGTACGGGGGGCGCAAATCTACTTCATATCCGCGGAACTGTACTTTTTCTACGCCAATGGCTTTGGCCGCATTGCCTAAAATTTCATCAAACAAGTCCGCCATGGTGTTTACATCCCCATATGCCTGATAAAGTTCCATCATGGTAAATTCCGGGTTGTGGGTAGTGTCAATGCCTTCGTTGCGGAACATGTGGCCAATTTCGTAAATGCGGTCCAACCCGCCGATAATGAGGCGTTTGTGGTGCAACTCTAGGGCAATGCGCATGTAGAGCGGCATTTTAAGCGCGTTGTGATACGTTTCAAACGGGCGCGCAATAGCCCCGCCGGAAGACGGGTTCAAAATAGGGGTTTCTACTTCCAAATATCCTTTTTCATCTAACGTTTTGCGGATAGAGGAAATAATTTTGGCCCGTTTTACAAAAATATCTTTTACTTCTTCATTGGCTATTAAATCTAAATGGCGTTTGCGGAAGCGTACTTCGGTATCTTGGAGCCCGTGATATTTTTCGGGCATGGGGCGGATGGCTTTGGAAAGCAACGTCATTTTGGTAACTTTAATGGTCTTTTCGCCAGTTTTGGTGACAAAAATATGTCCGCTCACGCTGACAAAATCGCCCACCGCAATATGTTTTTTGAAAAACATATACGCCTCATCCCCTAAATTATCTTTGGCTACATACAGTTGGATGCGGCCGGTAAAATCGCGCAGGTGGGCAAAAGCGGCTTTACCCATTAAGCGGATTTGCATCAGTCTGCCGGCGGTAACGGCCTCGGCCCCTTCGGCGGCATTTTTGGCGTCGGCACAGGAAATTTGTTTGTCACAGCGGTTGGGATAGGGGGTAATCCCCATTTTGCGGATTTCTTCTACTTCGGCGTAGCGCTGTTTGATAATTTCGTCTAGCGCATTGTTGTGTTGTTGTTCGGACATAGGATACCTCTAAATTAGTAATTACTTATATTTTAGCAATTTGTGTGCCCCAATGTGCTAAAATACAACTATGAACACACGTACTTGGATTTTTGTGATGGCCATGGTGGGCCTTATTGGTGGGGGACTTCTCTACCGTCATTTTGCGCAAGATGTTGATTCCCGCGGGGCTACGCGTCTGATGCGGGCCATTGAGGAAAACGATACGGAAAAAGCGGAAAAATTATTGGACGGGCAAGAGGTAAATGTGCGCGACACGTAACGGACCCAAAAGTAATTTATAAACTTATTGTGGCGGGGGCAGACCCGCTGGCGACGGATAAATCGGGCAATACGCCGTTAACAACAGCGGCTAAATATAATACTTCCCCGGCCGTGGTGATGGCCCTTGCTAAACAGTTGGCCCAATCTGACCAGCAACAAGAAAATAAAGACAAAGCCTTGGTGCAGGCAGCGAAACATAATACGGCCGAAGTGATTAAAACCTTGCTGGCGGCGCAAGCCAATCCGGTTGGGGCGCAAGCGAATAAACGCAACGCCTATGTGTTCTTGGCGGAAAATGAAAGACTCACCGAACAGGAAAAGCAAGATTATCGCCAAGTAATGCTAGTGCTGGAAATTTTAGATCAACGGGCGAAATATGCCAAGTCCTTAGAGAGGGGGCAGCCTAAACCGGTAGAGAAAAAAATGGAAAATAAAGGGGCCCAATCTCCTGCTAAAAAGGGAACCGCCTCGCAAACCAAGCCAACACAAGAAACAAAACCGGCGGCTCCAACCGCCACAAAAACCGCAACCGACAAGCCGGACAAACCCTCCAATTTAGTTCCTCAAGAACGCCAAATGGACTTATCGGAAAAAGAATCAAACTAATAGAAACCCCTGCTTGAAGCAGGGGTTCTTTATGGTTGAAATTTAAGGGGTTTGTCAGGCAGAGAATAGGGAATAAATAAGAACCCGTCGTCGCCAGCCAGTTTCAATTCGCCCCAACGCGGTTTGCCGTCAATACTTAATAAAGCACTTACTTTGTAAATCCAAGAAGCCGGTATATCGTGCGGAATCTCAATCGTGCGTTCGCAATCCAGCGCAATATCTTTGCCTACGCGTTTTAGATGTAGCACCACGGGTAAGAACATCCCTTTATCTGCACGAAAACGATTCATTTGGGCGTACGTGGAGGCTAAGAGCGGGTCGGTAGTGGCAAAAAGTGCCGGTGTATCCTCCGGTAGAGGTTTGCCATCATACGAACCATGCCAAATCGGGAAGTGGCTCTCGGTTACTTTCATCCCGTTTTTTAAAATAGAGCGTAGTTCTTTGCCATAGGCATCTAAGGCCAAGCCGCGGTACATTTCGCGGGGATGGGATGCCAACGGGAAAGAAACGGATTGGTTTAATCGTGCCGGGGTGGGCAAGACGCGCATATACACGGGGCGCGGTGTAGCCTGACGGTGAACCAGACGCTCTACCGCGGGGCGCAGGTGCAAGGCGGCCCTTTTGCCTAACCGAAGCCCCCCTTTCCACGGCTGGGCATGTACACCTAAACCACAGGTAAATAAGAAAATAATACAGGTTAAAATAATACGGAATTTGTATGTCCTCATACCCCCATCTTAACAAATTGTAGGGTGGGTTTCATAGGTATTTAGACCCAGTAATTTCCTGCTACAAGGGCCTATTTTTGTTATAATACCCTTGTTATTAGGAGACATTGTGAAAACAAACATTACAGGTTTTACGCTCATAGAAATATTGGTCGTTGTGTTGATTGTTGGGATCCTAGCGGCTATTGCGCTGCCGCAATATCAAAGAGCGGTAGAAAAGGCGCGGGCCGTAGAGGCAAGAGAATTGCTAGATACGGTGTACAAGGCCGAACAAATGTTTTTTTTGACGAACGGTTCTT
>ONQH01000135.1 GCA_900319885.1 Candidatus Avelusimicrobium ruminicola | reverse complement strand
GTTGCGGCAACCTGCAGATCGCGAACAATATAAAACTGCTTCGGTGCGTTGATGAACTCCAGGAAGTCCACCATGAGCTGGGCCGTCTCCATGCGGGATTTCACCTGGGCGGGCGTCTCGTTGGTGCTCTTGGCATATTCCTCCACGGTTAGGAGGCCGGTATCAATGATGTCGTTGTACACGCCGACCAGCCGATCCACGGGGTTGTAGTCCACGCGGGCCTCCTCGCCGTGCTGGATCGACAGCTCCAGCATTTTGATCTGCTTGGCGCTGTGCTCGATGCTGTGGTCGAGAATGACGGTCTCAAAGTAGCCGAAGCCAAACTTAAAGAAGCGGGTCTACCAGTAACAGAAGAAAATAAATTTATCGTAGCCACCTGCGCGGACAAAGGAATTTTGTACCTCAAGGGTGAAGCCAAAGTAAACGGGATTCGCTGGGCGGCTGATGCCAAAAAAGCGGACACCGCTGATACGGGTGCCGTAAAAGTAACCGTCAACGGGCAAGCGTACGAAGTAGTTTTTGACGGCGACAACGCCGCTACCGTAAACGGCAAACGCTATGATATTTCCACCGCTGCTAGCGATGCGAAAGCCCCAGCCAAAGCCGCCGATTCCGGCAACGGTGCTACCGTAAAAGCCCCCGTACCCGGTGCGGTGTTACGCTTTAGTGTTAAGGACGGAGACTCCGTAGCCGAAGGCCAAGAAATTGTGGTACTGGAAGCCATGAAAATGGAAACCCCGGTTGCCGCCCCGGCTGCTGGCACAATTCACTTTACCGTTAAACAAGGCGACCAGGTACAAACCGGCCACACCTTAGCGGAGATTAAATAGGAGGCCGTATGGATTTTGCACAAGCATTTTTGCAAATTTGGAACACCACCGGCATCCACATGATGGTATGGCAGCAAGGCGTAATGATTGCCGTGTGCTGTTTCCTACTCTGGCTGGGGATTAAAAAACAGTTTGAACCGCTCCTCTTGATTCCGATTGCCTTTGGTGGTCTTTTAGCCAATATCCCCATGCTCCCCGGTGAAGCGATTGCCGGGCCCAATGGGTTTTTGGGCATTGTATTTAACGCTGGGATTAACACCGGGTTGTTTCCGTTGTTTATCTTTATGGCCGTGGGAGCCATGACGGACTTTGGGCCGCTTATTGCCAACCCCAAAATGGCGCTTTTGGGCGGAGCCGCGCAGTTTGGTATTTTTGCCACGCTGATTGGGGCCATCGGCCTTTCGTACGTCACGTTTGGTGATTCCCACCCGTTTGCCTTTGGCCTTAAAGAAGCCGCCTCTATCGGTATTATCGGGGGTGCGGACGGCCCGACGTCTATTTATTTAACGGCCCGCTTGGCCCCGCAACTCTTGGGATCTATTGCGGTGGCCGCTTACTCATACATGGCGTTAGTACCCGTCATCCAACCGCCTATTATGAAACTGTTGACCACAGATAAAGAACGTAAAATCCGCATGACGCAATTGCGCCCGGTATCTAAACGCGAAAAAATCTTGTTCCCGCTGGTGATCTTGATTTTATGCGCGCTCTTATTACCGTCTGCCGCTCCGCTCATTGGGGCACTTACGTTTGGAAACTTGGTCAAAGAATCCGGCGTAGCGGAACGGTTAAGCAAAACCTTGCAAAATGAATTTTGCAACATTGTGACTATTTTGCTCGGTTTATCGGTGGGTTCTAAATTACAATATGACCACTTTTTAGTAACCGAAACGTTAGGTATTTTGGTACTGGGGATTATTGCCTTCTCCGTGGCCACGGCTTCGGGCGTACTGCTAGCCAAACTGATGAACGTATTTTCCAAAGAAAAAATCAATCCGCTCATCGGTTCCGCCGGGGTATCTGCGGTACCGATGGCCGCGCGTGTATCTAACAAAGTTGGGCTTGAATATGACAAGCAAAACTACCTCCTTATGCACGCTATGGGCCCCAACGTGGCAGGCGTAATCGGCAGTGCGGTAGCCGCCGGTGTACTGCTGGCAATCTTGGGCAAATAAGTTTTTATAACAAACTAAAACCCCGCCTTAAGGCGGGGTTTTTTAGTATCTAAATTTTTATTTAACACCACAACGCGCACAAAACTTTGCCAACGTACACTCTTCACACTGCGGCTTACGCGCCGGACATACACTGCGCCCGTGCAAAATAAGCGCAATCGCAATCCAGCCCCAGTATTTATAGGGAATAACTTGCGTAAGGTCTTTTTCTATTTTAACAGGGTCGGTATTTTTGGTAAGCCCCAAGCGATAGGCTAGGCGTTTTACATGCGTATCTACCACAATACCGGCCGGTTTTTTGAAATAATCGCCCAGCATCACGTTGGCGGTTTTACGTGCTACGCCGCGCAAGGTAAGTAAATCTTCCATCGTTTGCGGGACTTCCCCCCCGTACACGGTACAAATGCGTTTGGACATTTCTATTAAACTAAGTGCTTTACTGTGGTAAAAACCGGCGGAGTGGATAATTTTTTCTACGTCCGCAAGTTTGGCCTTGGCCAAATCTTGTACGGTGGGATATTTCTTAAATAGATGTGGCGTAATGGTGTTCACGCGGGCATCCGTGCACTGGGCAGACAAAATAACCGCACACAACAGTTCCCACGCGTTTGCATGATGCAACGGAATCACGTGTTTAGGATATAATTTTTGCAGGGCGCGGATAAGAGGGAGCACGTCCTTTTTAGCGGGCATTGAGGCCCCCCGTTTTGCTCCACACGTAGGCCCCTAACAAACAGGCCAAATTGACTAAAATAATTGTGGCCCCGGACGGAATATCAAATACAAAGGAAAAATAGACTCCCGCCCATACACTCACTACCCCAAACAGCGAGGCCAGCCACAACACTTGCTTAAATGTGCGCGAGATTAGCAACGCTGCCACCGGGGGAATAATAATAAGCGCAGAGATTAAAAAGATCCCCACCACCTTAAAGGCCAACACAACAGCCACCGAGGTAATCATCACCAGCACAATATTCACGGTATCCACCGGTACGCCGCGCGTGTGGGCAAAGGGCGCATCAAAACAAGCGGATACTACATAGCGGTAAAACGCAAACAAACAGACTAATACCAATACTAACAATAAGGCACACAATACGGCTTCGCCGGCGGAAACCGTCAAAATACTGCCAAACAAATAGCCTAAAAGGTCCGTATTAAATCCCCCGGCTAAAGACGTAAGCAGTAACCCAACCGATAACCCCGCGGCACTTACAATACCAATCGCCGCGTCGCC
>ONQH01000171.1 GCA_900319885.1 Candidatus Avelusimicrobium ruminicola | reverse complement strand
CCCCGTCTTGCTCCAATACATAGTCAGGCATGCTTAGCAAGTGTTCTTCCAGCACAGCCGGGTCCGCTAAGGAATCGGACAAGTCACGTAGCGAACTTTTTACTGCCTGCACAAACCCGTGCGAAAGCGTATAACGCTTTAGGCTGGGTTCACTTAAGATTTCTTTAATTAAAAAGTCGCGCACGTGATCTTGCGGCAAAAGAGGCAATGTGTCACCGGGGGCCTCTTGGTCCAGTTGGCTGACCAAAGCGCTACCCGTTATAAAATACAAATTGGCCAAGGCCCCCAATTCGCCAGCCAAACGGGTCTGCAACCGTTGGGCTATAAAAGAGGAAGCACACACCACAAGCCACTTATCCACCGGGTTGGTGCGGGTTTCTTGCACCAGGCGGACAAAGCGGTTTTCCAAGGCGGGATAATGAGCGTAATATAACTTCATACAAACACGAAAAATAGTACAATAAAAGGGACTTGTTTTATTATCGCATTTTAAGCAAGTATAATCAAACTGTATTGGAGCGCCCATTATGACTATTTTTGATGCTGTGCTGCTTGGGATTGTACAAGCCTTAGGAGAATTTTTGCCAATTTCCAGCTCCGCCCACCTCGTGCTGGTTCCTTATTTGCGCGGACAAGCCTACCAAGGCCTTGCGTTTGATGTGATGCTACACGCGGCTACCTTGCTGGCAGTGCTTATTTATTTTTCCAATGATTGGTATACACTTATTAAAAAGGGATTAACCGCCCCCAAATCCAGCCAGGGGCGTATGCTTTGGTATTTAGCCGTAGCCACGTTGCCGGCGGCGCTAGCGGGATTCTTTTTTAATGATTGGGCCGAACACACTTTCCGCAATCCGCTTATGATTGCCATTTGTTTAATTGTGTTTGCCTATTTATTATGGATGGCGGACCGGCAATCGGGCACCCGCAACGGAGACCCGGATATTTATACGGTTCCCTTTGATACAGTAATCCTCATTGGGGTAGCGCAAGCACTGGCTATTATGCCGGGGGTATCACGCAGTGGTATCACCATTACCGCGGCTTTATTTTTGGGCCTTTCGCGCCCGGCGGCGGCCCGTATTTCCTTTTTATTATCCACCCCGATTATTGCCGGTGCGGCCTTACTGGAGTGCACCAAATTAACTCCGGCTGATTTTACTGCCCCACTGCTTTGGGGATTTGTCAGTGCGTTTCTCGGCGGACTTTTGGTAATCGGCGGGTTAATGAAATATATCAAAAGCCACAATTTTGATGTGTTTGTGTACTACCGCTGGATTTTAGGCGCCGCTATTATTGCGCTGTATTTGTGGAAGCAATAAAATTTGAGCAGGCGTATCGGCCCAATAAGCCGGCTCGTAAGCAGCCAATACTTCCCGGGGGCGGAACCCCCACGTTACCGCACACGCTTTTACATCTGCCTGTTTAGCCGTTTGCATATCTACGTCCGAATCGCCCACATACAAACAATCGCTAGGTGTTGCTTGCGCCCGGGTTAAAATATTCCGCACCATCTGCGGATGCGGTTTCACTGGCACACCGTCTTGTTGCCCTTGCACAGATACAAAATCAATCGTTGGGAAAAAATGTTTCACCAGCCGCGATGTGGCCGCTTGGTATTTATTAGAACAGACTGCCAGTTGAATTTGGCGCGCTTGCAAACTGCTAAGCAGCGCAATAATTCCCTCATACGGGCGTGTTTGATCGGCCAAATGAACATCATAAAACGCAAAAAAGGCATCACGCATACGGGCTATATTTTCAGGGGTGCCGCTTCCCGCCGGTAACGCCCGCTCCAAGAGTTTAGTTACGCCGTTTCCTACAAATTGGCGGCACTCCTCTACACTTCGCAGGGGAAAACTGCAGACTTTTAGTGCGTGATTGGCGGCGGTGGCCAAGTCATCAATGGTATTAAGTAAGGTACCGTCTAGGTCAAAAATAACAAGCATAATCAGAGCGAAGCGTGAAAGAAATCGGCCAAGCGTTGCTTATATTCGTAGCCGCCGGCTTCGCCGCATTTGCCGTGCAAGGCACCGGGCACTAACCACAACGTTTTGGGGTCTCCCGCCGCGCGATACAGGCGGCGTGCATGCGCCGCCGGAACCAAATTATCACAACGTCCATGTACAATAAAAACAGGACGCGGAGCGATTTTTTCAATGGTATATTTCGGGCTATACCGCTCCG
>ONQH01000136.1 GCA_900319885.1 Candidatus Avelusimicrobium ruminicola | reverse complement strand
GCCAGCACCCCAATAATAGCGGCTGCAATAAGTAATTCCAACAGTGTAAATCCGTTTTTATTGTTCATAAAAGGCCCCTTGTTAATTGGCACACTGACTACTATTACCGCTCTTTACAAATTTTTCAATGCGTCCGTTGCGTAGCATCCGGGCCCCGTAATAACACCCGGTGGAGTTCGTTGTGTTGCTTTGGCACATACACACCATAACGGGCGAACCGCCTGCTTGATTCTGCTTGCAATTTCCGCCGCAAATACGGGCGGTGTTCGTGCCGATCGCATAAAAAGAGTAGCCAGAGTCTGTAGAAGGCAATTTTTCGGCGTACTTATACTTAAGCATGGCCCACATAAACGCCCGGTTTGCGTTACTGGCATTTCCGATATTTCTCAGGCCTACAATATCTGTCCATTGTTCCACACTGCCTATTTGAACGCCGGTAGTATTAACCGTAGTAGTAGGAATTTGAAAGGAATTTGTCGTCATCGGAAACGTAAAGTTATATCCGTCCGATTCCATATCCCGCTCCATGGTGCTAATAGCGTTACCGTAGGTAGTTAACAACCCTAGGGCCGCCTCATAGCGGGACCGCTCTTGCGAACGCCGGTAATTGGGCACCGCATACGCTGCAATCCCCAAAGCAATCACCAACACAAATAAAACTTCTACCAGTGTAAAACCTTTTTTACGCCACATAGCCATCTCCTACACAGTCTACTTTAAGTATGATGCACAAACACGTATTTGTCAAGGGGGCAAAGCGTATTAACTGCCGATTTGAGACAACTTAAAGATCGGCAAGAAAATAGACGCCACAATAATACCAATCAGCACCCCGACGCCCACAATTAAGATCGGGTCAATGACCGCAGAGAAACGCGCAATGAACTGATCTACGTGGTCGGCATAGAACTTAGAAAGGGTTTGAATAATGCCGGGCAATTTACCGGATTCTTCCCCCATTCTCATCATTTCGGTCATCAGGCCGGGGAATACCCCGGTGGCCGCAAACGAGTCGGAAATAGAACGCCCGGCGGCTACCTCGGCACGCACTTGTTTAAGCGCGTTTTGAATAATGACGTTGCCTTCAAACGATTCTTCCAATACGCCAATGGCGTTCAAAATTGTTACCCCGCTGCGCAGTAACGTAGCCAGCGTAGACAACATCCGGTCATAATAGATGTTTTGGATAAATCCCCCAAAAATAGGCATTGTCAACAGGAACGAGTGCCAGCGTTTGCGCCCGTTGGGCGTGTGAATATAAAAGCGGAACCCAAAGATAAGAATCAACAGTCCCAAAACCAACGCCACCACATGGTTGGTAAACACGCTGGATACCTTTAATACCACAATCGTCAACACAGGGAGCGTCAAGTTAAAGTCCGCAAAGATTTGCGCGAAGGTAGGCACAATCCCAACGATAAAGTAAATCAGCACGCCTACAGAGGCAAACGTCAAAATAGCCGGGTAGGTAACGGCCGTAATGATTTTGCTCTTCATGCCTTCTTGCGTTTTGGTGTAGATGGCCAGTTGCATGAGGGTTTCCGCAATTTGACCGCCCACTTCCCCGGCTTCTACCAAGGAAATCCACACGTGGCTGAAGGTTTTGGGGTGTTCGGCCATGGCTTCGTGCAACGAACGCCCGCCCGAAATATCATGCGCAATTTGATTAAGCACCATCCCCATCGTCGGGTTGGCAGAGTATTGCCCCAGCAAGGCAACCGCGCGTACCAGCGGAACCCCCCCGGCAATTAACGTAGATAACTGTTCGGCAAAGAACGCCAGTACGTGGCCGGGCACTTTACCGCCTTTGCGGCGCGTAGAGGTTTTGGCAGCTGAGAACAAACCGCCGGTGGCCTCGGAAATATCCAATACCAAGTAGCCTTTGTTTTGCAAGGCCGCACGCAAGCGGTCTATACTGTCTGTGGTGTAAGACCCTGTAAAGGTCTTTCCTTGTTCATCTCTTACTCTATATGTATATTTTGGCATAGTTTAACCCTCTAATATCTGTTATTCATCCGACGTGGTGATGCTCAAAATTTCATCTACCGTGGTAATCCCCCGGATGACTTTATGCCACCCGTTTGCACGCAAATTGAGCGCGCCGGACTTTGCCGCCGCTTGGCGCAGTTCAATTAAATCTTGCGTTTTGTAAATGATGTTACGCATTTCTTCAGTCATGCGGTATACTTCGTAAATAGCGCGCCGGCCGCTGTAACCCGTCTGGAAACAACGCGGGCAACCCACTGCCTTAAAGAACGTCCATGAATTGCGTTCGCGCGGATTGAGGTGCCCTTCTTTGATAATGCGCTCCATAGTAGGGGCATCCGGGATATGCGGCACTTTGCAGTACGGGCAAAGCACGCGTACCAAACGCTGGGCGGCTACCAGGGCGAGTGAGTTGGCCAGCAAGAACGGTTCCATCCCCATATCAATTAAACGGGGAACTGCGCCCAAAGCGTCGTTGGTGTGCAAGGTGGAAAGCACCAAGTGACCGGTTAACGCCGCTTTCAAGCAGGCTTCGGCGGTTTCGTTATCGCGGACTTCCCCCACTAGGATGACGTCCGGGTCCTGACGTAAGAAGGAGCGTAACCCCGCCGCAAACGTCAATCCGATGGCCGGTTTTACCTGTACTTGGCTAATACCCGCCAGTTTGTATTCTACCGGGTCTTCCAACGTCATAAAGTTCAGTTCCGGGGTACGAATCGTAGTAAGTACCGCGTTAAGCGTGGTAGATTTACCCGAACCGGTAGGCCCGGTCAAAAAGATTAACCCGTGCGGCAAATTGGCGGCTTCCAAGAAGGCTTTCTTTTGGGCCGGCTCAAAGCCCAGTTTATCAATGTTCATCTCGCCGGTACCTTTATCCAAAATACGAAGCACCAACTTTTCCCCAAATACCGCCGGACAGACTGACACACGGACTTCAATGGAACGGTTTTGATAGCGGATGGTAAAACTTCCGTCCTGCGGCAGACGTTTTTCGGCAATATCCAATTTAGACAAAATTTTAATACGTGAAATAATGGCGTTTACCGCGTCTTTGGCAGGCGCAGGGCGTTCATACAACGAACCGTCAATGCGGAAACGTAAACTGACGCGTTCATCAAATAGCTCCAGGTGAATATCACTGGTCCTTTCGGTAATGGCTTGGCGCAAAATGGCGTTTACCTGCTTTACGTACTGTGAAGAAGTAGGCGCCATGCGGTCCAAATCCA
>ONQH01000138.1 GCA_900319885.1 Candidatus Avelusimicrobium ruminicola | reverse complement strand
CCATGGTAGTTACGCAAGATTATCACACGGAAAAAGCACGTTTGGACTTACTCACGTATATGTTAAAAAGAGGAGCCGACCCGACGATAGAAGATGTATACAATCATACACCTCTTTATTATGCAGAGGCCCAACAAAAACAGGACGTCGCAAAATTATTACGGGAGTACAAACCGCAATCTTAAAAATCTGTTTACAAATTCTTTTTGATTTACTATAATAAATGTGTAGCGAAAATTTATTCGCCCTTAGCTCAATGGTGGAGCGACCGGCTGTTAACCGGTAGGTTGAAGGTTCGAGTCCTTCAGGGCGAGCCATTTAGACCCCAACGTATAGTTGGGGTTTTTATTTGCCCTGAGCAAGCAAACTGCTTTGCTTGTGTAAGGACGAGAAAGGCGCAGCGTTGTACGAGTTTTGCCAAAGGCAAAGGCGAGTACCGCGAGCCCGGCCTACAGGAAAATTCCGTCAGGAATTTTACCGGAAGGCGAGTCCGCGAGCCATTTAAACCCCAGCACATAGCTGGGGTTTTTATTTGTAAAAGAAAATTTCATATAGGTTCAAAGACCCACAGACACGTAGGTCTTTTGACCCTATGTTTAACAAGGTGATTTATATAAAATATATAGTATGAAAAGAGTGTTATCTGTAATCTTGTGCGTATGCGTGATCTTTTCCGTCGCACAGGCTGGCGTACCAAAAATTAGACGCGCTAAAATTGTCCGCGTGCAAACCGTACTTAACAAACGGCCCGTTCATGCTGCCCCGGTAGAAAGAAGACCCCCTGTTTTAACTCAACATACCCCCAGTGCCTCCGCCCAACTGCCGGATGTACCCCAAATTACTTCACGCACGGCGCGCGTTTTAACGCAAAACCGCTCCTGGTTGAATCAAAAAGTACGCGATTTTCAGGCTTGGCAACTCAAACGTCAACGCGCGCAGTTAAACCGCGCCTATGCCGCCCAGCAAAAACTGGAATTGGCTAAGGCGTCCTTGCCTTCCCTTCTGCCCCACAAAGCGGTAACAATTGCAGATCAAACACTACTGGGCATGCTCCCGGACACACGACCGATTGATATTCCCCTTTTAAGTGCTTTAATGGACCGCAAATTGGTTAGAGAGGCCGTAACTCTTGACGGAGAACAGGCCCCCGCATTGCCTTTTCTTAAAGAACCCCATATAGCCTACCGCGGTATGGCCTTAACGCCGGCAGATATTCGTCATATTTTAACCAATGGCATGGAACGCCATCGCACTGTGGCAAGCAACCGTTATAATATATCCATATCGGGCGGTTCACACGGAGCCATCCGCTACTTTGCAACGCACCCAATTATCAATTTAACATCTTCGCCGATACACGCCCAATATTGGGGTTCTAAATTTTTAGGCCCTAAGCCGATTTTGACTATTTTCAAAATACGCGGAGATTTTTCAAAGGCAGATATTATCAATGCCGACCGAAATATTGCCGCCAACGAAATTGAAGAAGTGATTGCGTTACTTAAAATAGACGGCAAACCCACGTGGTGCCGCATGCAATTACATGACAAAAACACCTTGGTTATTACCCCGTATACGCGCTACACAAACGGCAAGTAACGTGCGCCGTAGTTTTGCCCCGCTACTTAACCGTCACACACATACCCTGATTATCGGCAGTATGCCAGGAGAGGCCTCTTTACGTGCAAAGCAATATTATGCTTACCCACGTAACCAATTTTGGCCCCTTATGCATGATATACTAAACAACGGACAACCCTGTTTCACTTATCAAGACAAATGCGGCTTACTTCTTACTCATGGTTTGGGCCTATGGGACAGCCTGCAAACTTGCCAACGCACGGGCAGTTTAGATAGTCATATTCAAACCCCGGTTCCTAATGATTTTCCGTTTCTTTTTAGGCAATATCCGGCTATACGTACGTTATTGTTCAACGGACAGGCAGCATGGCGTTATTTCTATAAATTTTTTGACAAAGAACTTGCTGGCAAGCAGTATCGGGTATTACCTTCCACCAGTCCCGCCCATGCATCTTTGAATTATCTTCAGAAAAAACGACTTTGGCAACAAGCCCTAAAATTTGCGTGCGAAACCGACGTAGAATTGTTATAATAAAGGCATGTTTAGTCCCCTGTGTGCATTTGATAAAAAACAGGCAATTGCCCACGAGTCCAATTTTATCGTGGGGATTGACGAAGCCGGACGGGGTCCGCTAGCCGGACCGGTGGTAGCTTGTGCCTGTTTTATTCCCCCTTCCATTGTGCAAGATTTCGGAGATGTAGATGACAGCAAAAAATTAACAGAGGCTAAACGCGAGAAACTATTTGCGCGTCTAACCGGCGAAAGCGGAGTCATCTACGGAGTGGGTTTTGCCACCGCCGAGGAAATTGACCAACTTAACATCTTACAGGCTACTTTCTTAGCCATGCGCCGGGCTGCCCAAAAATTTTTACAAATACCGGATTGCTGCGCCTTGATTGACGGGCCCTATACCGTTAAAGATTTACCTATGAAGCAATACGCCGTTATTGACGGGGATGCCAAATCCCTAGCCATTGCTTCGGCCAGCATTATTGCTAAAGTAACCCGGGACCACTATATGGAAGTGCTTGAAAACATTTACCCCGGCTACGGGTTTGCCGGGCATAAAGGATATGGCACGGCTAAGCATTTAGCGGCTCTACGCAGCCTGGGCCCCTGTGCGGAACACCGGCGTACATTTGGCCCGGTCCGCAGATTATTAACCAATACCAACACGTTACCATGAACACATCCACTACAGGTGCCCTGGCGGAAGAACAGGCCGCGCACTATTTAACCCAAAAAAGATACCGCGTATTAGCACGCAACTTCCGTGCTACGGGCGGAGAAATTGATATTGTTGCTTTTTGGGAAAAGACCTTGGTATTTGTGGAAGTGAAAGAACGCGCCTCCAATGCCTTTGGGGGGCCTATAGCCGCGGTCACCCCCACCAAGCAAAAACGGGTTGTTCATGCGGCCCTTCAATTTATTAAACAAAATAAAAATCTATCCTATGATAGTATACGATTTGATGTAATCTGCATATTGCCAACGGGCCTAGAGCATATTGAAAATGCGTTTGTTCCGGCCCGGATGACTTTATAAAGGAGGGATGTTATGACCCAATTAGAACAAGTAAAAAAAGCAGTGGCTTTCCTTCGAAAGAAAACAAAGAATTTCCAGCCGGAAATTGCCTTAATTACCGGATCGGGGTTAGCGGAATCGGTGCCGCCCTTATCCCATAAAATTACGGTTCCCTATGTTACAATTCCCGGCTTTTTAAGAAGCACCGTTCCCGGGCATACCGGCAATTTGATTTTTGGCGTTTACAAAGGGCGTAATATCGTCGTCATGCAAGGGCGTTTTCACTATTATGAAGGGCACCCCATGAAAGATTTAGCCATTTCCATCCGCACGCTCAAAATGTTAGGGGTCCAAAAATTGTTAGTTTCCGCCGCTGTCGGCTCAATGGATATGAGACTTAAACCGGGCTCTTTGTGCATTTTGAAAGATCACATTAACTTTATGTGCAATAACCCGTTAATCGGCAACAACCATGAACCCGCCTTCGGCCCTATGTTCTTTGACCTTACCGAAGCCTACGATAAAAATATGCGCAAAGTGGCTTTGGCCGCTTGTAAAAAAGCCAAAATCAATGCCCGCGAAGGAGTGTACTTTGCGGTCACAGGGCCAAACTTTGAAACCCCCAGCGAAATCCAAATGTTCAAAAAACTAGGGGCCACGGTAGTGGGCATGTCCGTCGTGCCGGAAGTGTTGGCCGCCCGCCAATGCGGGTTATCCGTATTAGGTATGGCGTGGGTAACAAATATGGGTTGCGGCATTGCCAAAACACCCCTCTCTCACGAAGAAAC
>ONQH01000140.1 GCA_900319885.1 Candidatus Avelusimicrobium ruminicola | reverse complement strand
GCGAGAGATAATTGTTGCAGAACCAGGTAAACACACGGGCCAATATATATAACAAAAGCACAAATACGATGGCGGAAATTATTTGGGCGGTCAACGTGTGATAATGTGCGGGAAAATTGGGTATTTTTTGTACGTAGGTTAAAATAAACTCCATAAATGCTCCTTGCAAAAACTTACTATAATAAAGTGTATGAAAAAAGTGCTTTTAGGCGCAATAGCAATTCTGCTGGGCGGTTGTTACACGCCTATGAATAATTCGGGCGTGGCCACCACCAAACCGTGGATAGAAATCCCCGGCAAGCGGGTGGATTTTGACGGGAAACAATATGACTCGTGCGTGCGTTTTGACTTGCGGTTTTGGCCGCAGGAAGCCGCCGAGCGGTTGGATTTGCAGAAAAGTTGTATTACTGCTTGTTGCTGGCGTAGTGAACAAAGCGAAATTGTATTGGATTTTAACGAAAAATTTGACGAAGAAATGGAAAAATACGGGCACGCGCGCAAGTATACACCCGGCAAAATTACGCTCAAAGTTACGCACTCCAATTTAGTCAATGTCACCAAAGTAAAAACTACGCCGCAAGGCGTTATTAAAAATAACGGACTTGTAAAATTATCCTACAAAGAAGTGCGCGACGAAGAACGCATAGAACAACTGGCCAAACAACGCGCATACCGCGCCCAGCAAGCCTATCAGGAGGCTACCCGCACCTACGAAGAACCCGCGCCTGCTGCGTCCATATCTCAAACTCGCCCGGCGGTGAGTGCCCAGCCTACTACGCCGGCCCGTCCAACTCCCGCACCTACGCAGACGGGGGAGACACTCGCCAAATCTATTTTGCAACGCCAATTTGGGGCGCAAATTGATAATTATTTTTATCAAATGAATAAGACGTATCTAAAACAGGGCGCCTTGTTTATTTTAAGTTCCCGCTTGCTTCTTGCCAGCCAACAGCCGGACGGTACGTATTTGATTACTTGTCATGCTAAGGCCCGTACGGGCATTGATGAAAAACACTTAAACCCGTCGGACTTCCCTTGCGGAGTGTGGTTAGTGGATGTGCAAGCGGCGATGGTGCTCCCGCAAGATAAAAAAGCCCGGCAAATTAGTAAATAATTCCGTTTGTAGGTCTTGACAAAACAACAACTATCCCTTATACTGAGGATGTGTGCTTGGACTAAAAAATACCAATATCTACTCAATATCGGGAGGAATAAACTGTATGAAAAAAATCTTGATGCAACTTCTGATCGTAATGGCTCTATGTAGTTTAGTAGCTTGTAGCGGGGCAAAGAAAGATAAATATTTAACAATGACAATCGAAGGTATGTGTGAGAAAGGTGCGGAATGTCCTCCCTTTGAATCAATTTCCATTACAAAAAGTTCTCCCGACGGCTCGTATGAGAAATATATGGAATGTAATGCTGAGCATTTCGGTGCGGATGGTATGTCTTGTCTGTCTTATGATTCTATTCATGAAGAAGAGAAAAAATGTAATAAAAAGGGGTGTGTAAGAATAGAAAGAAGTTGTTTTGATAGAAATATTCTCCCAAACGAAGAAAAATGTGCAGATCTCCATATACGCATCCAAGAGATGAACAGCGATGGAAAAGTAGTAAAACTAAAAAATGAATATAATCAGAGACTTGTAGGGGAAAAGAGTCATTGCCATGAGGATGGAACATGTTTTGATGAAGAGAAAATACAAGACATTATGTATGATAAGCAAGGACGCGAAATAGTGAGGTTTATGTGTCATAATGAGAATATTGGCAAGGATGGGAAAACGTGTATCCGATATGACCGTATAACACAAAAAGTGTATGATGAAGAAGGGCGAGAAGTGTTGCTCAAATCCTGCAAAGATGAGCAAATTAGTTCGGATGGAAAATTTTGTACCGCGTATGATGAAATAGAAGAAACCCTGTATGATATTGATGGGTTTGAACGGAGGATCTTAAGGTGTTGGAAAGGGGAAATTGATCTCAACGGAAATTGTGTGACATACGACACAATTTATGAATTTGACGAAAATGGAAATCAATTTAGTTGCTACAGAGATAAAATTAACGTTGCCCAAAAGTCTTGCGTGTCTTATGATGAAATTTTCGAAAGAACACCAAGCGGAATGAGAACTTGTTATGTCGCGGAAATGAATCCCGATGGTAAGTCTTGCGCCGCTCAGAGTCCAAATTCATTTGGGATAAAGATTACCATGATAGAGCGTATTACACTTTCTGAACAGAAAATATAAGCCGTTTTGCAGATAATAAACACCCCGGGTACATACCCGGGGTGTTTTGTGTGTCAAAGAATTTTACATTTTGAAGTCTTCGCCTAAATACAACTTGCGGGCGTTGGTGTCATTAAGCAAGGTGTTCTGGTCGCCCTCCACCAAAATTTTGCCGTCGTAAATTAAATAGGCGCGTTCGGTAAGGGGGAGCGTTTCGCGCACGTTATGGTCCGTAATCAGTACGCCAATACCTTTATCTTTTAACTTAAAAATCATTTGCCGCAGGTCGGACACGGTAATCGGGTCAATCCCTACAAACGGTTCATCTAACAAAATAATTTTCGGGTTGCTAATCATACAGCGCGCAATTTCCATACGGCGTTTTTCTCCGCCCGAAAGGGTCCACGCTTTTTGCTTGGCCAGTTTGGTGAGTCCAAATTCATTTAAGAGTTCATCCACGCGGCGTTTCTGGGCTGTTTTATCATCCAAAATACGTTCCAATACAGCCAGTAAATTTTCTTCTACCGTCAGCCCTTTGAAGATAGTCGGTTCTTGCGCCAAATATCCCAACCCGTGGCGGGCCCGTTCAAACATAGGCAGTGCGGTTACATCATCCCCGTCAATAAAAACTTTGCCGCTTGTCGGGCGGATGAAACCTACCATCATGTAAAAAGAAGTGGTTTTGCCGGCCCCGTTAGGCCCCAACAGGCCCACAATTTCGCCGGAGCGCACATGAATATCAACCCCTTTTACCACCATGCGGTCTTTGTATACTTTTACGATTTTTTCACTGCGTAGTTCCATAACGTCCTCTAAAAT
>ONQH01000143.1 GCA_900319885.1 Candidatus Avelusimicrobium ruminicola | reverse complement strand
TATAGGCGTATGCTGTTTGGCTATGCCTAGTAGCGCCGCTACGAATTTTTATGTAGAAGAAAGCAGCGGCCAAATTATTTGGGGTACTACCGATTGTTCCGGCGAGGAACATTTAGTAGCGGTATTAGATGGATTGCCGGATGATCCGCCCACCGGGGCCACGGCCTCTAATCCGGATGATGACGACCCCGCTGCGGCCCCTACCGAAGAAGATCCGGCTGCGAACGAAGAAGATCCGGCCCCTACCGACAACCCCGGCACCTCCGGTATCAATACGGTAGAAGCCTCCCAAGAACTTATTAACATTTTATTGGGCCGTAATGATCCGCAAGTTACCAACAAAACTTTACTGACCCAAAAAGCCGCCGAAATGAGCGACGAAGATATTGATAACATAGACTTTGAAGACTTGCAAGAAATGCTACTGGCCTTTGTGCGCGACGTCAACTGGAAAACCGGTCTTAAAATTACCTATCGCGATTTAACTTGGTTTAACCGGTTGAAAATGGCCTGCCGCGGAATCAATCAAATGACCAAACCGGTACGCGCTAATTTTGAAGCCTATATCGGGGATATTAGTTCCAGTTTGGATCAAGCCAGCGACGCTATTGTAGATCACTTGGCTACTTCCTCGCGCGGACGTTCGTTTGATTCTATGGCGCGTTTGTCCGTCGTAGGGTTAATCAACGCCATTGATACCAAAAACCCGTTCTTGCTGATGTTAGTAGATCACGAAACGTACAACCAATTAGTCAGCATTGAGCCGAAAATTGCTCAGTTGTACCAAGATATGTTTACCTTCTTCAAAATCCGTGCCGTGCGTATGACCGGTACCGATTATGATAAAAACACCAAAGAACTGATTCGCGTATCTAAACTGGGCGAAGGTAACTATATTTCTACGTGGCACGCGATGGCTGAATATGCCCAAAAAATGATGGTGCTGGACCGCAGAGGTTTGTTAAATCAGCATGATGAAAAAGATATTCATATTGTGCGTTTGGAAGCCTCTATACGCTACATTAAAGAGCAAACCCGGGTAGAAAAACGGGCCGCTGAAATTGCCATGGCCGACCCGAATAACGCCGCGATGGTCTATGAGTTGCAACACGGGGCCAAAAAGAAACCTTCTTTGGATGAAAAAGCCCTGGAATTATTAAAGACCCTCACACCCGAGCAAACCAAAGCGTTAATCTTCAAATACAAAATGAAATAATATCCTCCGTAAGTTCCCAACTCCGCCCCAACCGGGCGGAGTTTTTTGGTGTATAGAAAACCCCACGCTAGGCGCGGGGTATGTTTTTTACACAACAATCCCCGGGAGTAGCCCGGGGAACGTAAGTTAATTCTTTATCACGCTGGGGCGTTGGAGTTCTATTTGTTGCGTTTCAATATTGTACCAGTGTTGGACTTTGGTTTTATCACTGCGGGTGCGGTTTTCATGCAGCACTTCTACTTGGGTGGGGTTATCCAACATATCCAGGGTTTGTTCACTTAACCGATTGGAAGAAACAGGATCAAATTTCCACTGGGCTTTGCGGGTAGTAATATGCAAATATTTGCCTTGTGGATGTTGCTGCATGGCTTGGCGCAGTTGGGATTCGGAATATTTTCCTTCAATATTCTTTTGTACAAGCAGTTTCCCGTTTGCGTCAAATACCCGGTAGGCTGATACATATTCATCTACATTTAACCGGGCGATTGTATGTCCGTCCAAGGCTAAATCATACAAGGCGGTCCCGTTGTTGTGATAGGCGTCTACTAACTTTTGAATAAAACTGGCGTGCGTGCCAAAACTCACATCCGCTTTGTCTCCCTTATACTCTACCGTGCCGGTGTGAATAGCCACCACTTCGCCGTTGGCATTTAATAACGGGCTGCCGCAAAAGCCTTCGCGTGCGCCTTCAATGGCTTGGTTGGTACGCAGCGAAAGAAACGCTTGTGAATTGACCGAGCGCGTAATTAGAGTAGGTTTCCCGGCGGCATAGCCAAAAGAATAAAGTTCTTCGCCCAGTTGGGCCGGGGCATCCGCCAGTTGCAGGGGACGGAGTAATGCTTCATCTTGCGTCGCAAATTTGACCAGGCTGATATCCAGCATGCTCTCCGGCGAGATTTGTACTACCTCAGCCGGCAGACGGTGTACATTACCGGAGGCATCCGTCATACGTACATAAAATTGCTTGGATAAGTTGGCATAGTTGGCATCCGGCAACGCATGGGACGGAAGTACGCCAAACACTTCCTCGCCTACTTTTACTACCGTGACCGTGTAGCCCAGTTCTTCTGTGGCCAAAAGCGGGGCATACAGGACCGATTTACCAAAATCTCTGTCAAACAGTAACCCTTCCTGCTCAGTGAGCAAGGCCTGTTGTTCGCGCTCTAACTGCGCAAGGCGTGCCTCGTCGGTAAGGGGTTGCCCGGAAACGTGAGGTTCTGCCCCCGCGGCACCGGGACGCGGTGTGGCGGCTTCGGCGCCGGCAACGAGGTGTTCTTCCCTGGGTTTAGCAAGCGGTTCAAGCGGCCGGATGGATTCTTTGTTGGATACCAAATCGGGAATCGTGCTCTTGGCACCGGTTTGTAGGTGTTTGGCGGATTCAAAGGTTGCGGAAGGAGTAGTACTATGTGGCGTACTAAGAGGGGGTTGCGTATGCGACGTTTGCGGCGTAGTGGAACTAGCGGAAGGATGCGAAGACGCATGGGGGCGTTCTGCCCCGCGTGCTGCGCTCGGTGCTTTAGGGGGCACTTCGCGTGCTTTCGGGGCCCGGTGTGCCTCGCGTTCTACGGCGCGGCCGGCTTTGGATTCTACCCGTCCGGCGGAGGCTGCTTTGCCGCCTTTGCGCGGACGTATCCCTTTTTGGGCTTGTAAGGTAAGCGTTCCTAACAGAAAAAAAATAAAAAGGGTAATTATCTTTTTCATGATA
>ONQH01000147.1 GCA_900319885.1 Candidatus Avelusimicrobium ruminicola | reverse complement strand
ATTAACCGATTCCACTACCGAAGTGCTTACGGCCCGAGCCGCCAATGTAGCCAAAATTGAAATGACGGAGCAACTAGCCAAAAACGAATCCGCACCCGCCAACGAAACCTTTATTAACGCTACCTATATGCTCCTTGTTGTGCTGGCCCCGCTGGCGGTTTTTTCGTGTTATTTTGCGCCGCAGATTGTGGATTTATTTTTTAAGCGCGGGCAATTTACCGCGCAAGCCGCGCAAGACACTGTTTCCTTCTTGCGCCCGATGTTGTTTGTACTGTTGCTGATGGTGCCGGGATATTTGCAAAATAGCGCGTTGGCAGCCGGGCAGAAAATTAAAGAGTGGTTCCCTTATGCGCTTACCGGCGGACTCCTTTTTACAATGATGATGGGGTGGTTTATTCCCAAACAGGGCGCCTTTGTCTACCCGTATTTGATAGGAGCCAGCCTGATAATCGGGTTTGTTTTGAACGCGTTTTTATTCAAAAAACACTTACCTTTTCTACATTATTTCAAACCCTTGTACCTCACCCTACGCCTAACGGCCTGCGCCGCCGCCGCGTTGCTACCGGCAGGACTTCTTTCGGGGATACTGTCTCCAACTTATTGGGTTCAAATTCTGGTGTGTGGCCCCGTTTTTGTAGGTGCTTATGTGGGTATTTTATACGCAACTAAAGACCTGCGCAAACTACGCAAGCTCTTTGACCACGGCTTCTAATACCTTATCTACGCTATGCGCCTGCATATTGGCACATGCCGGATAGCCCAGCAAACAATCGGTATGCCAACTAGGGCCCTCTAGCCACATGCAGTGGCCGCAAGCCTGTGCGGACAAATTGATATTTTTGGAAAGCGCAAATAAACTGGGCGCAGTATTGGCAAACAATACGACTGCCTTTGTAGGTAGCCAACGCGTTAATTGCACCAGTCCGCTCTCACCGTCAATATGCAGACGAGCCCCCGCCAAAATAGCCGGCAGTTCTTCCACAGAAGTTTCCCCCAACAGACATACGTCTGTATTGGCAAAACGCGGACTATTTTTTCCTCCCACCTGCACAATTTGAATATGCGGATATTTTTGCTTGAATAACCTTAAAAACTCTTCCCACCTTTCCGTAGGCCAGCATTTAAGCGGTGTTTTCATACCGATGTTAAAGGCCGCATTGATCCCGCTATGTACGGTAATATACGGAGGTTTTAACCCCAAACGGGCAATATCACGTTGCAAAATTTCTGGAGGAAGGCTCCCGGTTTCGTTTACGTCAAAATCCAGCGCGCTCAAATAGCGTTGTGCTTCCAACCATTTGGCCCCTCGGTGATACAAAAACCGGCCCAGCGCATCATCTAACAAATAATTATCTTGTAGGAAAAACCCCAACGCTCGCTGACGAGCCAGCGAGGTTTGCAACAGGGGTCTAAATTGCGGGGCTAATTGTTCAATGCGCGCCTGATTTACGTGAACAGTTTTCCACGAAATGCACAACTCACACGCTAGGTCATACGCCCGCCGATACGGCACTTGTCCGGCAGGTAAAATATGACTTAGCGCATCCGGCACTACAAACAACCGCGCCGCCTGGGGGGAATCGGTGAAGTAATGGAAAACCGCATGGGGTAATTGCCGGCGTAGGGCCCGCACCGCCACCCAGTGAGAAGCACAATCGCCCAGTCCGCCGCGCAAATGCAATAGCACGTGTAGTTTATCTTTGGCCAATTGCGGACGATGCCAAAAACCGGCCCAACGCTGTTGCAAACCGTAATACACAAAATTGCGAAACCGACGATAAGCATACGCCAAACGTACCAAACGGCTCCCGCGCCCGTATATTTGTATATACGATTCAATCTCCTTTAAGGCCAGGCGAGTTTGGTTGCTGTTCCAGTCAATCATATAAGCACTTGGGCGGTAAAATCTTCAAAGGGGAATTTCTCTTTTTGTTTGCTGGCTTCAAGGGCCATACCCACGCGTTTGCCCCAGTTGACCATCAGTTCATCTAACGCAATCGTAAGCGGTTCTTCTTGTGCTGTGTTTACAATGAGTCCATTGATGGCATTTTGCACATATTCATCCGCCCCGGGAACATCCGTGGTAATGACCGGCAATTTGCTGGCCATCGCGTCCAGTAGTTCGTTTAGTCCTCCGGATGTACGGGCCGGGTTAACGTAAATATCGGCATTACGCAGTAAACTGTACAAATCTGTATCGGCATCCACCAGCGAAGTACTGGCTTGCAACTGATGTTGCTCAATAAATTTTTGCAAGGCCGCTTTCCCGACCCCATAACCTACTAATGTTAGATGCCACGTAGCATGCGCCGGTGCTAACCTTGTTTTTTATTCAATGTTTGGCCGGGTTGCCCGATTACCACTACTTTGTGGGCTTTGGCCAGCAGGGCTTTTTTGTTCTTAACCGGTTTGGTCTCTTTCAAGTTGGCAGGCTCTATGTAAACAAAGGGAATAGAAAGCGAAGCGGCGGCTTCGCACCCGGGCAAGTACGCCAAGGAAATTACACGCTCAATATGGTTTTTTTGCAACAAAGAAACTAATGCTTTAGAAGTAACTCTGGGCGGAATAGCCACCATAGGCAGTTGCAAATAAGTGGGTAATTGATCCCCTGGGCCGGCTACTAAAACCTCCTCTCCCTGCCAGGTAAGTGCCGTCCCTAAGGCCGCCCCTAGGCGCAATCCCGAAAATTGTTGATGTACCCCAATAAATAAAATAGTCTTCATGTATTTTCCCCTTTGTTTTATTGTACATAATATTAAGAAAATTCCATAAAAAAACCGCCCTCTGGGCGGAAATAATAGAAAATTTGCGGGGGTTGGATTTGAACCAACGATCTCAAGGTTATGGGCCTTGCGAGATACCGGGCTTCTCTACCCCGCAATGTTATTGTAGCAAAAAAGCGGGGCAACGTGCAAGTATTGCCGCGTGTTTACTGTTTATACATGGGGTAATAGTAAATACCCATGTAGACCGGATTATCGGTAAAACCTTTTACATTGCGACGCATGGCCCACAAACCTGTAGGATGTACGGTATAGAGTTGCATAGCATCTTCATACATTTGATTATGCAACTGTTTATAAATAGCGTTACGCTTTTGTAAATCCGTCTCCGCCACGGCACGCTCAATTAACACATCGTTGGCGGGATTTCTATATCCTTGCGAAAGTGCATAGCGGCCGTGACTATGTAAAAACGGGAAGTAAAAATTATGTGCGTCCGCATAATCGGCCACCCACCCGCGCGACCACATCGGCATTTGGCGCTTGGCGGTTTTCTCCAAAAATGCCGGCCACGTAACTCCGCGCAAATCAATTTGAAATTTAGGGTTCAATTTCTCTACATTGCGCTTCAAAATTTCCGTAGCAATTTGGCGCATTTCCCCGCCGGTATTGTAGGTAATGGTAAACTTAAATCCCTTTTCCCATACTTGGCCGTTATAGGCTTTTTTGAAATGTTCTTCCGCTTTTTTAAGGTCAAATTCATAATGCTTAAATGTTTCATCTTGTGGGACAAGCCCCTGCGGAGCCGGCCCGAGGGCACGTTGACCGCGTCCGTCCATAGACTGTGTCAAAAAAGCCTCGTAATCAAACGCATATAAGAAACCTAAGCGCAAATCTTTATCCGCAAAGAAATCAGCCGGAATCCCTTGCCCATCCATTTTGCCCGACCCTACATCCGGGTTGGCTTGCATATTGATATGGCGGGTAAAGAAGATGACCGGGTCCGTACGCAAGCGGGGTAAGTTGTCATATACAGAAACGTCCGGGTTGCCTTTAAGTTGATTGATAAACTTGGGGGAAATTTCGGCCACATCCGCATCGCCGGTTTCCAACATCAGACGCACGGTAGAAGGTTCTTCCACGGTACGCATAAAAATCGTCTTTAATTGGGGGGCCCCGTCAAAATAGGCCTCGTTGGCGCGCAACACGACACTTTTGCTGGCAATATCCCAGCGTTCTATTTGAAACGGCCCCGTTCCGTTGGACGCTTTGAACAGCGGGGAAGAATCTTTAGAGAAATTATTAAACTCTTTCCAGGTTTCTTCCGTACCGTCCCACGCTCCGCGGCTTACCGCCCACGGTTTGCTGATAATATAACTCCAGCGCGCCAAAATAGATAAAAACGGAGCGAACGGTCGCTTGAGCGTAATCACGACGTTATCCCCTTCTACGCGCACGGCGCGGGCCGCTTCCTTAAAATCAACTACAATTTCCCCGTCGCTATTACGGGTAGAAGAAACGCCCAAGATAGGTTCCAGCAGTAAACTGGAAGGACCGCCGGAAACATCCGACAGTAAGAAACGCAAAATAGAATAACGCACATCTTCCGGGGTGAGTTCCGTACCGTCATGAAACTTTACCCCTTTACGAATAGGAAATGTGTACGTGCGCCCGTCGGCGGAGATAAGGCCGTTTTCCCGGGTGGGGACTTGCGTGGAAATAGAAGGAATTAAATCGGTAAGAGAACTGCCGTTGAACTTCAGTAAAGTATCGTAGACGTTAATAAGCATCCCGTGTGTAATTCCGTCATAGGAATAAACAGGGTCTAACGACTCCATCTCTCCGCGGTGCACCACCACCAACGCATCCTTGAGTTCCGGCCGGGTACAGGCCATCAAACAAACAAATAATCCTAACAGTAAAAAAAGTTTCTTCATTTCCGCCTCACTACATACGCCGCGCCTTGTTTATTATTCAGCCAAGCACGGGCAAACGCAACTGCGTCATACGCACGCAAGACTTTATCCGCTGTAGCAGCCGCCGGGTCCGCCACCAGCACTTTGTCTTTTTCGTATCCACGCACAACGACTAAGTGGCCTTGTGTTTTTTCCAACGGGGCCCCCGGCAGTTCATCTTTCTTAAATGCAATACTGGCAATCACGCGGCTATCCGGCGTTACAAATTCTTTCAACTCCGCTAAACTGGCAAACCGGCGGAAAAAAGCCTGCGCCCCAAACTCGGCCGCCGCCGCAATATTAAACAACCAGTTTCCGTACACGTCGGCCGTTTGATCAAATACGCGCGGTAAAATTTGTTGCAAGGGGGCCACATACCCCAATGAATTAAGCGCCATATAGAGCGAAGACGGACTGCAAATGCGGCGTTTATGCGGCGTATCCTGTTCCATTTGGCTCAGGGCGGTCACGG
>ONQH01000149.1 GCA_900319885.1 Candidatus Avelusimicrobium ruminicola | reverse complement strand
CATCTTCGCTCGTGAGTGCAAAATGAATCAAGGGCAAGCGGTCTTTGAAAGAGGTTTTTCCCAGTTTAAGGCGCAGGAAATATTCCACGGCTTTTACGTCGTGATGAGTAGCGGGGATTTTGCCATACCCCTTGGTTTCTATTTGCCGGATAAGTGCCCCGTCCTGCGCGGACAAATCGCATAGATTTGTTAGAATTTTTTGCTCCGCGGCGGTTAATTTTTTGACACCAGGCAAACCCAACTTGCATAGAGCGGATAGCCATGCAACTTCCACCCGTACACGCGCACGCAACAGGGCGTCCTCACCCATCCCGGCGGCTAACGCGGATACTTTTTGAGCATAGCGCCCATCCAACGGACTTAAAACAGACGTATTCATACTTGTATTGTAGCAAATAAAAACAGGGCGGATACTATCTCCGCCCTGTCCCAAAAGTTTGTATTTATTTCTTGGCTGTATCCTTCATATCTTGGCGAGTCCAGCCGCCGCCAAGCGCTTTGGCCAGGTCCACCACCGCATCCAACTCGTTATTGCGGGCCGTGGCTAAATTCATCTCGGCAGACAAGAGAGTTTCTTCTACACTCAAGAGATCCGTCACGCCAATGAGCCCGGCATCTTCCTGCTTTTTGGTCAGTTCATAACTGCGGCGCATATCGCTCGTTTGGGCAAGGTATGAGTCATAAATTTGGCGGTACATTTGATTGGAATTAAGGGCATCCAAGGCTTCCTTAAATGCCAGTTGAACGGTTTTTTGGTAGTTGGCCAAGGCTTCCCGATAGCGCGCCTCGGCTTGTTTATTCTCCGCCTTAATTTTACCGCCTTCAAAAATAGGGGCCGCTACACTTCCCGCCAAGTTCCACACGCCGGCTCCCCCGCTAAACAAATTAGTAAGCGCGCTACTGGCATATCCGGCCGCGGCAGTAAGAGAGATGGACGGAAAATACGCCGTGCGTGCTACGCCAATATCGGCATTGGCGGCTATTAAATTTTCTTCCGCACTCATTACGTCCGGTCGGCGTTCTAGTAAATCTGAAGGCAAATCGGCCGGTACATCCGGCACAAGCGTAAGATCGCTCAAGTGTTTACCGCGAGCCAATTTTTCTTCCACGATTTCCCGCGGGGATTTGCCCAGCAAAACGGCTAAGGCGGTTTCTGTTTTGGAAAGTTGCAAACGCAAATTTTCTTCTTCCGCTTTGACGCTGGACATATTGGCTTGCACGCGGCGCAGGTCCACTTCCGTAGCGTAGCCGGCTTCGTAACGGGTTTGATAAATGCGTACATTTTCCTGCCGAGCCGCTAGCGTACGTTGGGCAATTTCAATTTGATGTTCCAGCATAAGTAGCGAAAAATACTGCTTGGCTACATCAGACGTTAGCGCAAGGCGCACCGTATCACGCGCCGCCTCGGTCGCTAGCAGTTTGGCACGGGCCGATTCCTTCATCCGGCGGTATTTTCCCCACAAATCCAGTTCAAAAGAGGCGTTTAGTCCTACGCGGCTTAAACTTTCGCCCGAGCCGGCACTGTTGCCTTCGCGCCCGGTATTTCCCCCGGCCGCCAAACTAGGCAACTGGTTGGCACTCGCTATCGTTACCGCGGCACGGGCTTGGTCTACGCGCGCCACCGCGGCCTTTAAGTCCCAGTTATATTTGAGGGCGGTATCTTCCATTTCGTTTAGCACTTCATCGCCAAACATGGTCCACCAATTTTGTTGGGTAAACACACTATAATTGGAAGCATCCGCACCTTGCGCAAGTTCATTATACGGCCTTTGATAATTGGGGCCTAGCATGCACCCCGCACTAAATACGGCACAAGCCGTTACTAAATGGATGAGTTTCATTTTGTCTCCTTATCTTTACCGGCAAAGATGGCAAAAAACCACGGTATAAATAGAGGGGCCACCCCCGTAGCCACCAGCATCCCGCACACCACAGCAGTCCCAATAGAGTGGCGGCTGGCCGCCCCTGCGCCAAAACTAATCGCTAGCGGTACGCACCCTAAAATAAACGCGAGTGAGGTCATTACAATCGGCCTAAAACGTAGTAGCGACGCGTGCAAGGCAGCCTCGGCCTTGCTCATACCTTGCTCTTTAAGCAGTACCGCAAATTCTACAATTAAAATGGCGTTTTTAGCCGCTAACCCAACCAGGGCCACCAGCGCAATTTGGAAATAGATGTCGTTTGAAAGGCCGCGCATCCAGGTCCCTACTAACGCCCCAAAAAGGGCAAACGGTACCGCGAGTAAAACCGCTATCGGCAGGCTCCATTTTTCATACTGGGCGGCTAAGATGAGAAACACTACCAGCATCCCCAACAGTAAGGCAGAAACTGACGAACTGCCTGCCAGTTTTTCTTGATAGGTGGTACCTGTCCAGGCCAAAGTAAAGCCGGAATCAAGCGTTTCTTTGGCAGTTTCTTCCACGGCGCGGATAGCATCCCCGGAACTATACCCGGGCGCCGGGCTGGCCATTACTTTGGCTGAAGGGAACACGTTGAAACGTTCCACTACATCCGGGCCCAAAGAAGGAGTGAGCGTAGCCAAACTGGACAAAGGCACCATGGCCCCCGTAGCAGACTTTACATAAATTTCGCCCAGTTGGTCGGGCCGGGCACGATATTCCCCCTCGGCTTGCATCATTACCTTAAAACTGCGGCCCATGTACGTAAAATCGTTGACGTACATTGTACCAAACGTCCCTTGCAGGGTCGCGTAAAGCGCATCTAGCGAAACCCCCATAGACTGTGCCTTCACTTCATCTACGGTCAGTGCATA
>ONQH01000156.1 GCA_900319885.1 Candidatus Avelusimicrobium ruminicola | reverse complement strand
TGGCCGCCAGCGCGGGCGTCATTTCAGGCAGATCCGAGGCGCTGCCTCCGCAGAGAATCAGCACGTCGATCTCTCCCGCCCGGGTCTCCAGCTCCTTCGCGGCGAATACCGGCACGCCGGTCAGGGTTTTGACCGTGGCCGGATCCCGCCGGGTAAACACGCCCATCAGCTCAAGATCCGGGTGCAGGCGGGCATCCAGCTCCACGCCCCGTCCCAGATTGCCGTATCCGAAAATGCCGATTTTGCCAACGCCGTTACCAAGGCGGGGATGACATTTATCGGGCCCACTGCCCACGCGATTGAAATGCTGGGTGTGAAATCTACCGCGCGCGAAATTGCCATCAAAGCCGGCGTGCCGATTACGCCCGGTTCTAACGGAATTGTCGGTAAGAATTACAAAGCGGTCGCTAAGAAAATCGGATTTCCTATTATGATTAAAGCCACACTGGGTGGCGGCGGCAAAGGTATGCGTGCTTGCTTCCAAGAAAAAGATTTGGACCGCATGATGAAAACGGCCCAAGGGGAAGCCCGGGCCAACTTTGGCGACGACCGCGTCTATTTTGAAAAACTTATCTTAAATCCGCGCCATATAGAAGTGCAAGTGGCTGCCGATAATTACGGAAACGTAGTGGCCTTTGCCGAGCGCGATTGCAGTATGCAGCGGCGTCACCAAAAATTGGTGGAAGAATCTCCGTCTCCGTTTGTAGATGCCAAAACGCGCCAAAAACTGCAAGAAGCCGCCGCAAAAGTAATTAAAGCGGCCAATTACCGCGGGGTAGGGACTGTGGAATTTTTAATGGCTCCAAATAGAGAATTTTATTTTATGGAAGTGAACACCCGCCTGCAGGTAGAACACCCCGTTACCGAAGCGGTGTGCGGGCAAGACTTGGTTAAAATGCAAATTCAAATTGCCCAAGGCGAGCCGTTGCAACTCACCCAAGCCGAAGCCGGCAAAGTGCGTTGCTGTGCCATTGAACACCGCATCAATGCGGAAGATTCTGCCCATAACTTTATGCCGTGCCCGGGCACACTGACGGAGTGGATTCCGGCCGGCGGGCTGGGCGTGCGGGTGGATACCCACATGTACAACGGGTACACGATTCCCAGTTATTACGATAGTTTAATTGCCAAACTCATTGTCACTGCGCCCAGCCGGGAAAAATTATTAAAACGCAGTGAACGTTGTTTGCAGGAATTTGTAATTAGCGGGGTGAAAACAACCATCCCTTTCCACCAGAAGATTTTGGCAAACGAAGATTTTAGAAATGGCAATACAGACACGGGTCTTATTGAACGGATGATGAAAGCCGATGAAAGCAAGAAATAAAATTGTCAGTTTACGTACACTAAAGGCCAAATTGGCGCAAGAACGCAAAGCGGGCCGCAAGATTGTATTTACAAACGGATGCTTTGATATTTTGCACGCCGGGCACGTGAGCGTGCTGGAGTTTTCCCGCGCTAAAGGCGACGTTCTGGTTGTAGGCTTAAATAGTGATGAGTCCGTGCGCCGCTTAAAAGGGCCTACTCGCCCTGTTAACAAACAGGCGGACCGCGCGCTGGTATTAGCCGCGCTGGAAAGTGTGTCGTATGTGAGCATTTTTAAGGAAGATACCCCGTATAACCTGATTAAAGCGGTTCGGCCGGATGTACTGGTCAAGGGGGGGGACTACAAACCCAGTGAAATTGTAGGCAGAGAATTTGCCGGCAAAGTGGTGCGCTTTGCGTTACTTAAAGGGCGTAGCACTACCGGAATTATAAAAAAAGTAAGTAAGAAAGATTAGTCCGCGAGGAAAATATGTCTGATATTTTTGAGAAGTGCAGAAATTATAAAGATGCCAAAGTAGCCATGCGTATGGGTATTTATGGCTATTTCCAACCGATAGAATCCGCCCAAGGGCCGGAAGTAGTGTTGGACGGAAAAACCTATATTATGGCAGGTTCCAATAACTATTTAGGTCTTGCCAACGACCCGGAAATGAAAAAAGCCGCTTTAGAGGCTGTGCAAAAATACGGCACAGGCGTAGCGGGTAGCCGGTTACTCAACGGGAACACAAAAATTGCCGACGAATTGGAACAAAAACTGGCTAAGTTCAAAAATAAACAAGCCGGTCTTTTGTTTGCTACCGGGTACCAAATGAATTTAGGGGTAGTGTCTTCTTTATTAAAAAAGGGAGACTACGCCATTGTGGACAAACTGGATCATGCCAGTATTTTGGACGGTGTTCGCTTATCAGACGGCGAAATGGCCCGTTTTAAGCACAATGACCCGGCCGATTTGGAACGGGTCATCTCTAAATTGCCCGAAGAAGCCGGCAAACTTATTATCGTGGACGGCGTATTTAGTATGGAAGGGGACATTTGTCCGCTGCCGGAAATTGTCAAAATCGGCAAGAAATACGGGGCGCGTATTATGGTGGACGACGCCCACGCGACCGGGATTATCGGCAAAACCGGACGCGGCACCTGTGAATACTACGGTTTA
>ONQH01000157.1 GCA_900319885.1 Candidatus Avelusimicrobium ruminicola | reverse complement strand
CAAAAAAACTTTGCTCTGTCTAAAGTATCCGGCGAGTGGGCACTAAATTTAGATGCGGACGAGCAACTTAGTCCCCGCCTACGCGAAGAAATTTTAGAAGCCGTAACGCACGAAGAGGTAGCCGGCTACTATTTACCTTTCTGCAATTATTTTTTAGGCAAAAAAATGCGTTTTAGCGGGCTTAACAAAGAAAAACACCTGCGTTTAGTACGCACGCCCAAGGCCCATCATGTAGGCGGCCTGGTACATGAAGGGTTAGAAGTGGATGGCCGCTTGGAAACGCTCCAAAACCCCGTCAATCACTTTTCGTACGATACAATTGAAAACTATTTCAATAAATTTAATAAATACACTTCGCTAGCGGCCCAACAAATGCATGCCAACGGCAAACGCTTTTGTTTACTCAAAGTATTACTTACCTTGCCTTACGAATTTCTCAAACGCTACGCGCTTAAGTTAGGCATTTTGGACGGTATGCGCGGCCTTTTATGGGCCTCATTTTCCACCTATTATGTGTATGTAAAATACGCCAAACTGTGGCAATTAGAGCAGGAGCATAAATGATTTTAGGGTGTATAGCACTCATTATACTGGGGATTATTTACTTTGTGTGGAAATATCCCGATTTACGCAAAGCCTGGTTCTTTTGGCCGCGCACCGGGTTCGTAGCCATCATGTACCACCACATCAAAGAAGAACCGTCCGACAATCCGGCCGATTACGCCTTTGCCATTTCCCCCACCGTCTTTGAACAGCAACTGCAATACATGCACGAACATGGTTTTACCCCTATCTCTACCGAGCAATTATTCCACGCTAAGCAAACCGGCCATAAACACGTTGAAAAACCGGTATTACTTACGTTTGATGATGCCACGGATGACCATTATGTCCACCTCTTTCCCCTCCTAAAGAAACACCACACCCCGGCCCTTATTTTTATTATTACCGATTGGGTAGGAACCCCCGGTTATATGACGTGGGACCAAATCCGCGAGATGCAACAAAGCGGCCTGGTGGAATTTGGCTCACACACCTGTTCACACCGGCGGCTGCGTTCGCTGACACAAGATGAAATTATTTATGAAATCACCCAAAGCAAAAAAATTATTGAAGAGCAACTGGGTTGCCCGGCGCGTACGTTTTGCTATCCCTTTGGAGCCGGCGCTTTTGATAAACACGTACGCCCGCACGTATTTGAGGCCGGGTATTTAGCCGATTTTAGCACCAAACACGGTATCAATCCGTGGCCGTGGAGAGGCAAAAGCACAATTTTACGTATCTTTCCGCGCGGACGCGAAACCTGGTGGGATTTTCATTTAGAACTCACCCGTGGACGTAGCCGATTATAAATTCTTTTCCGAAGAGAAGTCCGGAATTTTCGCTTTCTTGCATCAAATTATAGGGAATTATTTACAATAAAATGCTTTGTACCACTGTGCAAATTTGCGTAGGCCTTCGCGCAAGGACGTTTGGGGTTTGAAGCCGAAATCGCGTTCCAATGCAGACGTATCCGCATACGTTATAGGCACGTCTCCGGCTTGCATGGGGACGAGTTCCTTATGTGCTTCAAAATCGTAATCCGGCGGCAATACACCCGCACGAATGAGTTCTTCCTGTAAGATTTGCACAAAATCTAACAGATTTTCCGGTACACTATTGCCAATGTTATACAAGGCATACGGAGCAATAGGAAGGCCGTCTTCCCCTTTTTGGCGCATCGGGGCACCTTGCATCACGCGGATCATACCTTCCACAATATCATCCACGTAGGTAAAATCACGTTTGCAGTTGCCAAAATTAAAAATTCTAATTTTTTCGCCTTTAACTAACTTATTGGTAAAACCAAAATACGCCATATCGGGCCGCCCGGCCGGGCCATACACGGTAAAGAAGCGCAGCCCCGTGGACGGGATATTATACAGTTTGGCGTAAGCGTGGGCTAACAACTCATCGGCTTTTTTGGTAGCAGCATACAGGGAAACAGGATGATCCACTTTATCTTCCACCGCGTAGGGCACTTTTTTGTTGGCGCCGTAGACGGAAGAACTGGATGCGTACACTAAATGTTCTACTCCCGTTTTTCCCCCGTCGTACGAGTGGCGGCAGGCTTCCAACATGTTATAAAAACCGATGAGGTTGGCCTCAATGTAGGCGTCCGGGTTGGTAATACTGTAACGCACCCCCGCTTGCGCGGCTAAATTAACCACAATTTGCGGCTGATACTGGGTAAAAATTTCTTCAATTAGTTTTTTATCTGCCAAATTGCCTTTGATAAACGTAAAATTAGGAAGCACGGTTAATTGCTCCAGGCGGTAATTTTTGATGGAAACGTCGTAGTAATCGTTCACGCTGTCTAGGCCGATTACACGCGCGGACGGATTTTGCGTACACAGCCGGTGTGCTAAAGCCGCCCCGATAAACCCGGCGGCCCCGGTCACCAAAATCGTTTTTCCCT
>ONQH01000159.1 GCA_900319885.1 Candidatus Avelusimicrobium ruminicola | reverse complement strand
CCACGCCAACGATTCCATAAAGATAACTACCACATTATAATCGTGCTGTTTTTCGGCAGGTTGTGCTTTCACCTCGCGCTCAAAAGAGAGCGTTTGGGCGTCCGGATGTTGCACTTGCAGATAGGCAGATACTTCATCGTAATAAGCGCGGGTGTTTTCTTCGCTGTAACTATCGGCTTTTACAAAACGGGCCGTATCAAATATATTCAAAATGGGGTTTAACGTTAAGTTGCAAATAAACTGGTTGGTGGAGTGATAGGCGTTACTCCAGCGCAAAGGATACTGGCTCAGTTGCCCAAACCCTAACGCCGCGGTAATTACAAACCCGACGAAGAACCACGCCAGTTTCCCCTTCCAGCGGTAAGCATCCGGGCGCGCAAAGGCCCCCTTGAGTAGCCGCCGCACAAAGCAGTAACCTATAAACGCAAACAATACCAAGGCCAGGGTTCCCCATACCACCGGGTAAGTTTCCCACGCCATTTGTAAAGAGATAATGGGGTTTTCCACATATTTCAAAATGGAAGAATTGATGCGCATGGAAATATACGCATAGTGCCCAAAGTCGGCAAGGTATACTAATAAGACAGCAGCCTCTAACACCCCGTACAACGCCGCCATCCCTTTATCAAGCGCACGGGCCCCTCTCCAGAAGGCGCAGACGGTCAAATAAATACCCAACGGCGCACAGAGAAACGCCGCCAGACGGAAATCAAACTTGGCCCCGATATAGAACGTGGTCCACAATTCGCCCCACGGGTGCGCTGGAAGTGCCGCATGGAAAACCCCTAAAAAAATCAGGCGAAATACGCCAAACAACAACCAATTAACCAGAAAAAAAGTGAAATAGGTTTTAATCCAACCCGGCACAACCAGTTTTTTCATAAAATTCCCTTTAATTATTAAGATAATTATATTTTACAAAAACTTTCCGTCACGTAAAAGAGACTCCTTTTCCCTAAAATAGAGACCCCCTTTATAATTGCTATAATCTAGGTTATGAAGAAAACATTTATTCAATCATCCTCTTGGAAATATGCCAGTTACTTTGCGCTGGCCATTGTGCTGGGTATTTTGAACGGATTGTATCCTACACAACCGGGCCTTACAATCGCCCAATTTTTAAGCGACGTCTTTGTGCGCTTATTCAAGTTTATCAGTGTGCCGATTATTGCGGTGACTATTTGTTATACGATTGCCCGGCTGGGCAGCGCGCACACCCAAAAAGCGTTGTGGAAACGCACGCTGGGCTACACGCTCACCACCACTTTGATTGCCGCGGGGGTAGGGGCCGCCCTCTACTATTTTTTCACACCGGCCCATGTAACCGCCGTACCGCCGGCCGATACAGGCCTGGCAGCACAAAAAGGGTATTTAGATTATTTTGTGTCGGTCATTCCCGATAATCCGCTCGCGCCCCTGGTGCAAGGCAACGTACTTAGCGTACTAATTATTGCGATTGTGGTAGGGATTGCCATCCGCTATATTCAAGAGGACCAACCCCGCGCTACTATATTAAACGTATTGGGCGCGGTGCAGTCCATATTATTTTCCATTGTCAGTGTGTTAATCCGCATCTTGCCCCTGGGAATTTTTGGCTTTACGTCTATCTGCACGCGCGATTTTGCGGGCGGGGTAGCCTTAAACGGACTGGGACATTATTTTGTATTGGTTGTCAGTTCCAACCTGATTCAAGGCTTTATTATATTACCGTTATTCTTGTTAATGCGCCGAATTAACCCTTTGCGGACTGCTAAAAATATGTCCAAGGCCCTGTTGGTAGCGTTTTTTTCCAAGTCATCTGCGGGCACCTTGCCTGTGACTATGGCCTGTGCAGAGAAAAACAACAAAGTCAACCCCACTGTTTCCCGTTTTGTGCTGCCGATCTGCACCACTATCAACATGAACGGATGCGCGTCTTTTATTTTAATTACAGTTATTTTCCTAATGCAAAATAACGGGATAGTGATTACAATTCCCACCTTACTCACGTGGATAGTAATTGCCACCGTAGCCGCGATTGGCAACGCCGGTGTGCCGATGGGGTGTTACTTTTTGTCGGCCAGTTTGCTTTCTTCCATGAACGTACCGATTCAGTTGCTGGGAATTATTTTACCGTTTTACACGGTGCTGGATATGGTAGAAACGTCCCTAAATGTATGGTCGGACTCGTGCGTAGCCACGCTGGTAAACAAAGACCTAGGCAAAAACTTATAGATTAAAATTGCCGGGAAATATGTGGGTCTTCCATGCACAGGTAAACGACTGCTTGGGGAAATGTTTTGCGTAGTAGCGGCACCAAAAACTGATAGACCTCTACCCGTTGCGCGGCACTGTAGCGCATTTTTCCGTCAAAATCCAACAGAAATTCGCCATCTAAAATCGTGTTTTGCACAAAGCGCGTTTCAATTTGTTTTTTCA
>ONQH01000161.1 GCA_900319885.1 Candidatus Avelusimicrobium ruminicola | reverse complement strand
GCCACAGCAGGCGCTGCTTGTTTTTTTTCTGCCATATTGTTTCTCCTTAATTTAGGTATAAAACATCCATTTTGGATATTTTAGTATCTATATTTTATATTTTATTTATTTTTAAGTCAACATTTCTTCTGACAAAAAAATAATTAGAGGTTGACAATCCCCCTAAAAATATATATCATAGATATTGTAATATCCAGTATTTGTAAAAGAGAGTGTATGCTATGCCGCCACATCATGCTAAAAAAAATATCAGTGTTCAAACCATCCGTCGTTTGCCCCAGTATTTACGTATTTTCTATAAACTGCATGGCTACGGGCGGGACTTGGTATCCTCTACCGTATTATCCAAACAAACCCACCTACTGCCTATTGTGGTAAAGAAAGATTTGCAAGCCGTAGGGGCCCCCAGTAAGTTGCGGGCGGGGTTTAAGGTGGCGGGATGTATAGAGGTAATAGAACAATTTTTGGGATGGAATAACCTCAATAAAGCCTTTTTAATCGGGGTAGGCCATTTAGGGGAGGCGCTGCTGGGCTTTACAGGCTTTAAGAACCACGGATTAGAGATTGTGTGCGCCTTTGATACAGCGCCGGATAAGGTGAGCCAAACTATCCACGGGGTGCCGGTATACCATACGGCGCAAATTGCCACCATCATTACGCAAGAAAACTTAAAAATTGCCATTTTAACCGTACCTGCCTACAGTGCCCAGGGAATTGCCGATACTTTAGTGGCGGCCGGCATCAAGGCTATTTGGAATTTTGCCCCTATCCGGCTTCAAGTGCCCGAGGGGGTTATTGTGCAACAAGAGGATATTTCATCCGGCTTAGCGGAACTTTGTGCAAAATTAAAAACAAATTAGGTCTTGTTTTTTTGCCGTTTTTTCTATAGAATTATAGAAAGGTTTTGAATCGTTTGCAGGAAGGAGGCCTTATGCGCCGTATTATTTTATTGTTATGTGTGGGGGTGTGTGCCCCCTGGGTGTTTGCCAATAACGAGGCAGTATATACCATTTCGTATAATCCGTCTCGCTTGGGAGTATATGAAAAGTTAAAAGCCGTTGATAGTGCCAATTTGCAAGGCGGTGTAGCGATTGGAGCGGGTGGAATATTAAATATTCAATCGGCTGCCGGCCAAACTATTACATTGGAGGATGCGCAAACGGGCCACAGATTCAATGGGGGCATGTATAGAGAGACCGAGGCTAATCGTATTTTGAGTTACATAGCCAAGGTGGAGCCAGAGGGTGCGACAGATGATTTTACAACTTCACTTAAAGGGAGTGCAATCATACAGGAGATCAAAAATAATGCAACCCCCTTTTGGCCTAGAAATGCGGCGGGCGAATATGAGTATCTCATAGAGCAGCAACCCACTCAGATTAGTACGGATGGAACAAATGTAACTATTAATGGGGGGGTCTTTGCCGCTAGTGGGGACTCATTTATAAATAACTTTGCGCTTGGGGGGGGTACTAATAATCTTGTAGCCCAATTGACCGCTAGGGTTAATAACCTGTTGCACATTGAGAAAGGTTTTCATGCGCTAGAGACATATACCTTGGGAAATATTACCATAAGGGAAAATACTTGCCTGGGCCAGGGCGGAAAATGTTCCAAGTATTGGTGGAGTCCGCGTAAGAACGCAGCAGGAACGGAGTATGAGGTGTTATCAGTCCAGGTTAAACCTAGAGAATAGGGTGCTTGGGCGTGGCCTTGAATTTTAACGTGCGCGTTAGCGCACGTTTTTTATGCCCGGTTTAGCGCAGGTATTCACAATAAGGTATAATATATAAACCCCTCAAATTTGCTGCAGGAGATGCTGTATGATTACACATGGAAAATACTTTTTTACATCAGAATCTGTTTCTAAGGGTCACCCGGATAAAGTATGTGACCAAATTTCTGATGCTATTTTGGATGCTATTTTAGCCAAAGATAAAACCGCACGCGTAGCGTGCGAAACATATATTACCCGCGGTTTGGTAATCGTGGGGGGCGAAATTACCACCCGTACATGGGTGGATGTGGAACAAATTGCCCGCGGCGTTATTAAAGAAATTGGGTATGATGAAGCCAAATGGGGTTTTAACTATAAAACGTGTGCGGTAGTAAATGTAATTGGTAAGCAATCGCCGGATATTAGCCAAGGGGTAGATGTGGGCGGTGCCGGGGACCAGGGCCTGATGGTGGGATATGCTGTAGCGGAAACCCCGGAACTGATGCCGCTCTCGTTGATGTTGTCGCATACTATTTTGAAAGAATTAGACAAAGTGCGCCGTACTAAAAAATTACCGTACCTGGGGCCGGATGCCAAAAGCCAAGTGACGGTGGAATATCAAGACGGCAAGCCCG
>ONQH01000162.1 GCA_900319885.1 Candidatus Avelusimicrobium ruminicola | reverse complement strand
AAGCGAGGAACGCCGTCAAAATCCATTCGTTCACGTTATCGTTTGTAATGTCGTCGGCACTGATGACAATGACGCGTTTGCAACGTCCGATACGGATCCAGTCTTGTGCCACAGAAATGGCTTGCGCCGTAGAAGCACAGGCCGCGCTCATAGCGGTGGCCGGTCCTCGGGCGCGAATCCACTGGCAGAAGTGCGAGTGCGCAATAATAATTGTTTTTAAGATAAATTCGGAGGTAAACGCCTGCGGTTCAATTTCTTTATCTTTGAAGTTTTGTTGATACCAGGCTTCCATTTCAGCCTTCAAAGCCGGGTCCGTAATTTGTGCCATAAATTTATCGCAAAACGCACGTACTTCTTTGGCTGTTTTGTTATTTAATAGGCCTTCTACCCGTTTGGTTAAGTCCCCCATCATGCTGTTAGCCACGGGGAACGCCGAGGTGAAGATGACCCCGGTTTCGTCAATCATATCTGCGGGCAGCCCCCAGCGATCCGGCAAGTAACCGCCAGTGGAAGTGGGTTTATAATAAAGGACCAGCGGGATACCGGCATCTTTCAAAGCCAGCATACCGGCCGCAATGGCTAATTGGAAAGAACGGTCCATGGATTTGACCCACTTAGCCGGCAGACCAAATTCTTTTTCCAAATCAAACGCACCGCCGCGCGCACATAATTTAATGGCTTGCGAAGCGGATGTTAAACGTTCAATGCGGTGATTCCCATCCGGTGATTTAATGACAAACTCTACATGTTTATCAATTTGTTTTTGCTGGGTTTCACTGCTTACGGGTTCAATCATGTTGCGACCCGAAAGGATTTCGTCTAGTACACCTTCGCGGAAAATTTTGTCCCAGCTGCCAGGGCCGCCGGCGGCAATCCCGCTAATTACAATAGATTTCTTCATAAATTCGTCTTCTTCCTCCGTTTCCGGGCACGCAGTAGCGGCCGGGATTTGTTTGCCTTGCGCTTGAATTTCAGCAGACGCATTGGATGTAACCCAGTTTATAAAAGCCGGGTTAAAGGTATGGTTGTCGCCATACATGTCGGTTCCCGTCCAGTCAATATGAATACCGGACGAAATCAGGTTGGCAAACAAGTCATTAAATTCCACAATTCCCCCTTTCTTGGGGTGGTTGGAAGCCACTACCTTAATATCTTTTTTATCGGCTAATGTATTAGTGGCTAAGGCAGAAAGTACCCGTTTAGGCCCGCACTCTACAAACAAGCGCACGCCGGAATCATACGTGGTCTTTAACTGTTTAATCCATTCTACCGAGTGAGAAATTTGTGTGACCATCAAGTCTTTGATTTTCTCCGGGTCGGACGGATAGAACTCGGCCGTTACGTTGGTGGTAATCGGCATCTTAGGCGAGTGAAAGGTAAGCGTATCTAAGAAAGCACGATACTGCGGCATGGCTGGGCGTACAATAGCCGAGTGAAACGCATGAGACACCGGGATTTGTACCGCTTGGATCCCCATAGCGGTAAACATTTCAATCGCCTCGTCAATGGATTTGCTGGCCCCGGCAATCACAGTCTGCGTAGGACAGTTTTTATTGGCTACGGCTACATACCCACTCACGCGGGAAAGTTCCGGCTCTACTTTTTCCACGGGGGCGGCAATAGAAGCCATCTTCCCGTTATCTTCTACGCGGATTTCACTCATTACTTTACCGCGGGTACAAACGGCTTTAAGACCGTTTTCAAAATCAAAAATGCCTGCGGCTACCGCAGCGGCATATTCCCCTAAACTATGCCCCATAACTACATCCGGCTTAATGCCGAAAGAGGACAAGAGCCGCATCATGGCAATATCGGCTGTTAAGACGGCCGGTTGTGTCATTTCCGTCTTTTTGATGGCGGCTTCACGCTCGGCAAGTTGTTCTTTGGTTTCGCCGGGTTTGCTCCACAACGTTTCGGTTAGCGTTTGCCCGATAATATGGGTGAGCAAGCGGTCGGCTTCGTCAAACGTATCTTGTACAATCTTATATTTGGAAGCCAAGTCCTTCATCATATCTACATATTGAGAACCTTGCCCCGGGAACATAAAACAAACTTTCGGTTTAATTTCCGACGGAGTGAAAGGATAAATCCCTTTCATGCGCAGATACAACGATTCGGTGGTCCATACGTCTTGCTTGGCGGCAATTTTTTGGAAGAACTCAATTTTTTCTTTGAGTTTTTCCGGTGATTCCACATTGATAGTCACCGCAAATTTGCGGGGTTTGGCTATATGGTTTTTGTAAGAAATACTGGGAAGATAAGACGGATCCAATACAACCGCTAAAGCAGCCGTATTAAGCACCTGATTTAATTCTTCCTTTGAATAATGGCCTGGCATTTT
>ONQH01000163.1 GCA_900319885.1 Candidatus Avelusimicrobium ruminicola | reverse complement strand
TTTTTAAAACTACTAAAAGCATATTTTATGTTAACTTTTTGAGGAGAAACGTATGAAAAAACTCATTAGCCTATGCGTAAGCATCAGTTTATTGATTTCTTTTTCTGCTCCGTTGCAGGCAAAGGGGCACTCGTCTAGAAGAAGAGGTTCTTCGTCATCCAGTCAATCCTGTCCGAAACCTTCTGGGGCGAATGCCGAGATGTTAACAAATCCCCAAAGTGAGAAATGGAAAAACGCAGATCAAGTTTATGACTTGGAAAAGTGGCTAAAAAAGAACCCTGCTTGTCAAAGAAAATACCGAGATGCTGTTGATGTTGGTAGCGAAATAGCTAGAGAGGAGTGTACGGCATCGTTGGATGCAGCCACAAAAGAACTTGGTGACACCCCAAAAATCTGTGCTGCTGCTACTGCAGTAATGAAGGCGGTTGGTATTCAAGTCGTCATAATGTATAGAAAATGGGATGGACATCAATATGTATATGTTCAAGGGAATGGCAACGGGAAGGATGAAACTCCAAGCCAGAATAAAAGAAAAGGAAACGGTGGAGATAACACTAATATTGAACAAAAGGTAGAAGAAAAAGTAGACGATGCTGAAGATGACAATAAAGATAATGTCTTGGTGTTAAAATTTAAGCATTCGGTGGATACCTCGTTTATGGTATTTGGCGGGAAAGGGAAACTTTCAAAACAAGAAGAAGACTGGATTAAACTACTTAATGAGGCGTCAAGTTTAAATGCGAAAATAAAGGGCGTTTTGAAAACGGCAGTAGACATGTACGTAAATCCCGATAAATATTCATCTGCTTCTAAAGGTGTACCGGCTTACGTTATGCAATTTCTATTTATGAAGTATGCAGATTTGGCAGAATCGGTAGAGGACCTAATGCCTTATGTAAATTATAAATGTAATGGTGGTAAACCGGATCGGTGTCAGCAAATCCGTAGTTTTGCCTCAGAAGCGGTCTTGATGCAACTGCGCTTCCGCGATAACTTTGATGAGGACGGCAGAGGTAGTTTAGTTGATAAATATCTAATACCAGAGTGTGAAAAATTAAAAGATGAGGCCACAGGAAAATCAGTTTTTAGAGGAGATACAGACAATGCATCGGCGGCCTTGGATGAAGCACAAAAGAAATGCGTGCAGGCAAAAATGCGTGCATATATCCTTGTAAAAGGTAAAAAAACAGTACAGAGAGAATTGGAAACAGAATTTGAGGCGAAGTTGAGAAATGTAAAATTCCAAAATACACAAGCAAATCAGGCTTTTTCGCCCTTATTTGTATACTTATTGGCGGGGTACTTGAGTATGAGTGGAACGGTATCTACTGCTACTACGGCAGCTGTCACAAAGGCTTCTATAACTGCCTACACAACAGAAATGGCTACGACTGCCTACTCAGCTGTTGGTGGTACCTCTGGAATTTTAGAGTTGGCTGCACCAATAGTTGAGCAATCTTCTTACAATATTATTTCAGCTTCTTCAATTCAAACGGTTGGAGAGGTGGCTAGTGCTGTAGGTACTGGAACAATGGCTACTATCGCAGCAACCGCTACTATAGCTTTGACCAGTTCTGGACTGATGGTTTACGGTTTGTACGATGCCTATTCCGCTAGTTATTCTAATGCGGTTGGAACACTTAAGGCTTCATTGAGGAGTGCGATACGGAGTGCAGCAAAAATTAATCCGGGGCCACTCAATCCGGGGCCAATACAGAATAATCCAAGAATCAACCCTGGAGATCAACGTCCTCTGCCGCCTAAAGATGATTCAAGACCCAAAGATCCTAAAAAAGATTCCCCAGATGACGAGGATAAAAACAAACCGCGCTGCCAAGATGAAGTAAAAGGCCGTGAGACGTGTGAATTCCATTTTGCGGTAGCTTCTGAATGGGAATTGAAGGATATAGGAGGATGGCAAGGGGAATATAACGGAATTTCTACGCCCGGAGGAATTAATGGTGGTGATGCGCCTTCTAAACAACGTAGGGCAGACCTGCTGACTTGTTTGATACAGGCAGGAGTTTGTAAGGGATTTCCAGAAACAAACAAAAAATTAAGAAGCCCAGAACTCTTTTGGAGACAATGTGATGGGAATGAAAATAAACCATTAAAGACAATTGCTTCCATGGCACCTGCTTGTGCGAGAGATTTAATGGAATTAGCGGAAGTTGGACGTGTATCTAAATCTTTTAGGTCAAGCAGAACACATAGAGTTATAGATAATGTACGCGCAGTGTATCGTCATGGTAAATGGATTCCAGAGCCGGAAATAGTAATTAACAATCTGATAGATGATATTACGTTTGATAGTATGGTAGGTTATGGAGGGATTGCACGTTATGGAGAACATGAACAAAAAGGAGACCATTTCCACTATGAAGAGATGAAGCTTTATGAAGGTAAGAAGGATTATGTTTGCAACCACACGCTTCCGTTGGATCGTGCAAACTTCAATAACCAGTTCGGCCAAAGTAGTGGATATACACCTTGTAAAAAATAGGATTCTTTAACAACAGTAAAACCCCCGGCGTAAGGCCGGGGGGTTGTCATTTAAGAAGCAATTTCAATTAGTTATCAAATACGTCTTTCCAGGCTTGTACTTCGTTATCTATTTGTTGTTTGGAAGTATCAATCTGATTTTTGATTTGCGCTTTTACAGCGTCCGATACAGAATTAGAAGCGCTGGCCGCAGCAGAGGCGTTCTTGGCGTTTTGGTACGTTTGTTTGGCTTCTTCTAATTTTTGGCGCGTTTCAGCCGATTTTTGCAAAGCTTCCTCTAAGGTCAAGGGTTGGTTTGCAGTGGTGGTTGTGGTACCGGTAGTGGAAGCGCAACCCGCCACAAACGCGGCTAATACAGCTAATAACATTACTTTTTTCATGTAAGTTCTCCTTTTAGATTTTTATACCTCTATTTTATCAATTTTGCTGTAAGTTATGCATAAAATTAAGATACAATAGAACTATGAACGATTTACAACAAGCCGCCCAATGGATTAAACAGGCTTCCTACGCTGTAGCCTTTACGGGCGCAGGAATTAGCGTAGAAAGTGGCATCGCCCCGTTTACCGGGGTGGGCGGATTGTGGAATCAATACGACCCTAAATTTATTGAAATCAATTTTTTCCTTTCCGACCCTGTACGCAGTTGGCAAGAAATGAAAAAAATCTTCTTTACGGATATGGATGAAGCGCAACCCAATACGGCGCATACAGTTTTAGGCAAAATGGAACAACAGGGCCTGTTAAAAGGGGTTATTACGCAGAATATTGACGGGCTCCATCAACGGGGCGGTAGCCGCAATGTACAGGAATTTCACGGGACTATCCACACGCTCTCTTGCTTGCAATGTGGCCGCAAATACCGTTTGGAAGACCTTAATTTGGACGATATTCCCCCCACTTGCTTATGTGGCGGAGTATTAAAACCGGATTTTGTATTTTATGGGGAAGGCATTCCCCCACGTGCTTATGAAAAATCGGCCCAGATGGCGCAAGAGGCGGATGTGATGATTATTGTCGGTACCGCTGGGCAAGTAATGCCGGCGTGCAGTTTGCCGCTAGCCGCGAAGGATCACGGGTGCAAAATTATAGAGGTTAACCCGCGCGAATCGGCCTATACCGGCCGCATCACCGATTTGTATTTTGCACAACCGGCAACCCAGTTTTTTGAAGCCTTAGCCAAAGAATTATCCTTGTAGCGTTTGCAGGGCAGTTTGCACGGAGGATTCGGTAGCCTTCATGGCGTTGAGGGTATTTTCAAACAATGTATCTAGCGGCCAGCCTAACATTTCGGCCCCTTGTTTGATAATATCACGCGAACATCCGGCCGCAAATTTTTTGTCCTTAAATTTCTTTTTCAGACTACTGACTTCCATATCCTGCACGCTTTTAGAGGGGCGCATTTTAGCCGCGGCTCCAATGAGACCGGTTAGTTCGTCCACAGCAAAAAGTACCTTTTCCATGTCATGTTCAGGTTTAACATCACAGGCAATACCATACCCGTGGGAGCAGACCGCGTGTATAAGTTGCGGGGTGGCGTTAATTTCTGCCAGTAGTTGCGGGGCTTTTTGACAATGTTGGGCA
>ONQH01000168.1 GCA_900319885.1 Candidatus Avelusimicrobium ruminicola | reverse complement strand
CTGCCATTAGGGTAAAGATGAATTTTTTCATAATTTTGCTCATTAAATTATCTGTGCGCTTGACGCCATTTCCAGGGTTTTTGCGCGGAAGGATTTGCCCATAGGCCCACTTTGGCTTTGCGGGCGCGGGTTTCCAGAGTCTTCCAGTATTTACACTCCGGTATTTGACAGTACGAGGTGTAAAGCCATACCATGCCTGCCTGTAGCATTTCTTCGGCTACTTCCTTTCCGTCTACATTGATGCGGCTGACACTTCGGCCATATTGGTCCACATCCACTACGGTAACAGCTATATTTTTGCCGGCTACCAGGCTGGCTAGTTTTTCGCGCGATTTATTGCCGAAATCTTGTGCCGATTCCGGTGCATCAACTCCATAGAGACGGATTTTAGTTTGCCGGTTGGAAGCATCTAGGATAGTTAGCGTATCTCCATCTGCTACACGGATGACTTTGCCGGTGATTACTTGTGTAGTGGGGGTAGCATAATCCGGGGAAGTGGTGGGTTGTTTATGAACACTAACGCCCGCAATAATAGCCGATATCAATACCACAGTGCCTGTCAGTAATTTTTTGAGCATAGGGCTTTCCTTACAATAGATGGGTTATTGAATCAATTTCCCGGCAATTTCTGTGCTAAGTTGTGCCAGTAACTCATTATAGCCTTTGACTAAATCTTCATACGTTTTGCCAATTTGAACAGTAGCGGAAAATTTTTGCTGTAAAAGCGTTTTCTTATCCGTATTTTTTACCGTGTACCAGGCAACTAATTGAGCCTGCTGCCCCAAAACGGCATCCAGACGTACTACTTCTACCGAAATAACACGGTCAAAGGGTTCTGCGTTGGATTTATTGAGTTTTACCTGGGCCGCCGGAAGGAGGACGCTTAAATTGTCCGTCAAGGCGCGTGCGGCTAATAGGGAAGGATGTTCCGCCCAGCGGTTAAATTCCGATATGTTAACTTGGGGAGAATTGGGCTGTTGCGTTACGATTTGCGGCCGGTCCATATATTTTGGAAGTTGTACCCGGTTTACGCCTACAGCCGCGGTATAATCCGCCGAAACAACGGTTGTAGCCATGGGAAAATAGGTGTAGTAGGTGGGGCTTTTGCTTCGTCCAAACATACAGGCCCCCAATAACAAACACGGAAGTATAATTTTTAAAAGTTTCATATTATTCTCCTTTTTTCCCTTTGAGTAATGCTTCGGGATGCATTTCTAAATAATCTGTTAAATTTTGGGCCGATTTGGCCGCGTCGGACATATCACTTAAGGCGGCGTTCATATTGGATAAAGTTACGTCGCTGCTTTGGGCGACGCGGGCCATAGTCCGGTCTAAATTTTGAGCACTTGTTGTGAGGGCGGGTAATAAAATAGGCAGTTCTCTGCCCAACACTTCCGTAACCGTATTTATTTTTTCAAGAGCCTCTTGAATGTTAATTCTATTTAATCCGCGATAAAGTTCTTCCCATTGGGAGGCAACTGTTGGAATTTGCTCAAAGCGATCATGTTCCGGATATTCAAATTTGGCTTTCGTTTCCGGCAGCATGACCAGTTCAATCATCAGTTGCCCCGTTAGCAAACTTTGGGAAGCCAAACGGGCACGCATACCGTTTTCAATTAACCGCCCTAATACATTTTCCTTCTTCCAAAATTTTGTTAAAACAGACCCTTCACTCATCATGTCCAGTTGTTTTTTAATACGTGCATAAACTGCCACATTAAACTTCCAATTGGTTGTATCGGCCACTAACACGACCCGGGTTACTTTGCCTACTTCCACCCCCTGAAATAAAACGGACGAACCTTCTGTTAGCCCTTGGGTGGATTCGTTAAAATACATTACCACCACGTCTTTTGTGTCGGCATGTATTTTATGAAAAACTGCCTGTCCGATAAGTCCTACAAATAAAGCAAACCCGATGACTAAAAAAAGTCCGATTGCTTTTTTATTTGGTTCCTTTTTCATTGTGTGCTCCTCTTGTTAAAAATTCGTAAACTTGCTGGTTGGGGGGATTTTTTAAGAGTTCGTTTGGGTTCCCCTGGGCGGAAATAGTATGAATTGTTTTATCTAGGAAGATACTATTTTTCCCAATGGCAAAAATAGAGGACAATTCATGCGTTACTACAATAATGGTAGTGCCTAGCGTGTGGTTAATTTCTAAAATTAAATCATCCAAATTTTTGGAACTGACAGGGTCTAACCCCGCGGAGGGTTCATCAAAATATACAATTT
>ONQH01000169.1 GCA_900319885.1 Candidatus Avelusimicrobium ruminicola | reverse complement strand
CAACTAAATACCCAAATAGATGCCGTAGGACCCGTTAAAATTGAAGACGGAAAAGGCGGCGTGGTAACAGGCGAAGATATTTCGGTCAATTACACCACGCAAGATTTTTCTGCCTCGCATATGACAACGGATTATCCCCCGTTACGCGTGCTATCCGCCAAGGAAATTTCGTCCAAAAACGGCACCAAAATTTTGCGTAAAGCCGTGGTAACCTGTTGTGACAAACCGGACCCGCACTATACCCTTTCTGTAGGGAAATTATCCATTTCCCCCAAGCAACGAGTTTTTGGCACCAACGCCATTTTGCGCTTAAACAATGTCCCCATCCTTTATTTACCGCTGTTTTGGCGTTCCTTAAATTCACAAAAACCGTGGACTACCTATGTAGAATTTACACAAAGTAACAAAACCGGATTTGGCATACTGACCACCACCACTTTTCCCGAAGTGCTATCGCTTAAGCCCAAACTAAACTTAGATTATTACACCAAATCCGGCCTGGGGATTGGGGGTGAACTGACTGCGGTTTCATCAGAAAAATTGCGTGGAACGGGCGAATTTTACTTTATTGACGACCGGGCCGATTATGAGGATTTTTCCCTCAATAACTCCAAACGCTGGGGATTGCAAGGCGGTTACTGGTGGGAACTCTATGACTCCTCTAACCATTTCAACAACCGCACCGGGGCCTTGTACCAATTTCAAACACAATTTCGTATGGTATCCGACCCGTATTTCTATGATTCTTTCTTCCGCAGCAACCCCTATGTTTTCATGCCGGACCAAGACACCAACTTCTCCGTCTCCCGCCAGACACGCCGTTCTACGTTGCGGGTAAGTTATCAGCAAAAAGATTTGTTTGTATGGAGCAAGCAAAAATACATGGCCCAGGAACGGATGTTGCCGGAAGTAAAGTTTTACATGCTCCCCTTTAACGACCCCTGGCTCAAAACCTCCAACCGTTTTGAATTAGGTTTTACCAATACCTCTACGCTGCAATATGACCAATATAAAATCCCGGAAGAAGGGGACTATCAACGCCAAATGCATGCCAAATGGACGACGGAAAAATCCCTACGCCTCAATCGCTATTTCACCCTCCTTCCGCAGGTATTTTATGACCAAACCGTCACCTTTGCCGATGCCACGTATGACAAAAAAGACGCTTGGGTAGGCCGCTTGGGAGCTAACCTGAATTTGCAAACGCGCTCTATACTGGGCAGCACCGACGTTGGCTATGAATTTACCAAACGCTTGTCCACCGGTACGCTTTCTTCCGACCATACTTCACTGGATAAAGGCATTGAAAAAAATCACTTATATCTTAAACATTATTTCCGCCCCACGCTGGGCACGTATGTACGTTTTGAAAGCGGGTTTAACTTATCCGACACTACCACCAACTTACGTACCGGGTATTTGGAGGAACTCCCCTGGGATCACTTGAAAAACCGCATTGAACCGCTTATTTTGGAAACGGGGTATACGTCCCCTTCCGGGCTCTTCCACGGGTTTGTGCAGGACCAATATGACCTCACCAAAAAGAATATTAACTTTATTGCCCAAACTTATTTTAATGTCCGCCAACATACCGTAGGGTTAGGATTTAATAATTTTGCCGATTACACTTCCCCGGATTCCAAATACAAAACAGATGCCGATCGGTTTACATTTACCACCACGTGGGGATACCGGCCGATATCCTCGCCGGCTTTGTTGATCAGGCAATCCGTCAGCAGAAATACCTTCATGCCGAGCTGCGCGGCGATCATGTCTTCGCCCACGTCGTTGCCCACCATCACGCATGCCTCCGCTTCCAGACCTGCACGCCGCAGCACTTCGCGGTAATAATCAAGATTGGGCTTGCAGCAGCCGATGTTTTCATACGTGGTATAGAATTCAAAGTCTTCCGGCTCCAGTCCGGCCCAGCGGATGCGGGAGCGCGTGGCAACGGAAGGGTATAGCGGGTTGGTTGCAAGCGCCACCCTGAATCCTTTCTGCTTGATCCAGGAAACGATCTCCGCCGCTTGCGGATTAAAGCCGCAGAAGCGCTGCGCCTGCTGAAACTCGTTGGCGTAGAATTCATCAAACAGCGGCCGATCCCTCAGCGCCTTTTCCCCAAAAAATGCGGCGAAGGTTTTCCAGAACGCATCTTCATTCCGGCAACTGCCGTCATTTGCGACCATTGCG